>JBGPOB010000012.1:0-22987 GCA_041487815.1 Xanthobacteraceae bacterium
GCCACTTGCCGCGCTTGCCGGGTTCATTGAGACGCTGCAGGGCTCGGCGCGCGACGACATTCAGGCACGTGACCGCTTTCTCGCGATTATGAAAGCGCAGGCGACACGAATGGCACGTCTGATCGACGACCTGCTTTCGCTGTCGCGCATCGAGTTGAAAGCACACTTGCAGCCGCAGACCCACGTCGACCTGGTTTCGGTTGTGCGGCACGTCGCCGACGGGTTGCAGACGCTGGCGCGCGATCGCGACGTCGAGATCAGGATCGACATGCCGACGGCGCCCCTGACGATTCGCGGCGACCGCGATGAACTCATCCGCGTCTTTGAGAACCTGATTGAGAACGCGCTCAAATATGGCGCGGCCGGCAAGCGCATCGAGGTCATCGGCAAGCGCGAGTCGCGGCCCGATGGGACCGCCGAGGCGTTGATTGCGGTGCGTGATTTTGGTCCCGGCATCGCACCGGAGCATCTGCCACGACTGACCGAGCGATTCTATCGTGTCGATGTTGCCGAGAGCCGCGCGCAAGGCGGCACCGGCCTCGGTCTCGCATTGGCCAAGCACGTGGTTAACCGCCATCGTGGCCGCCTCTTGATCGACAGCGTGCTGGGTCAAGGCGCGACATTTGCGGTTCGGCTTCCGCTGGCATCCATCGATGCTCCCGAGACGTCAAAATCGGTCCATGGATCAGGCGAATAGACTGTCATTGGAATGTCATCCAATCGACATACAACGATGACGTGGCCGGCCTAATCAACATCAAGCTCCTCGATCCGATGTGTTGCAAACGACCCCGCAGCACACCAGAGGCGTGCAGCAAGTGAAGCGGGCGCTGGACGAGGGCGAGTGTGCATGCGCGTACCAAGTTGCACCAAATCGACAACAACAGCGCTGCAAGAGCGAGCACGCGGATGAAACTCCGCGTCAGCTTCACCTCTTTGCCGAAATAACAGGAGAGAGCCTATGAACTGGACGAAATCCATCGTCGCAGCCGGCGCTTTGTCGCTCGCGACGTTTCCGGCGGCCGCATTGGACATTTCGGGTGCGGGCGCGACATTCCCCTATCCGATCTATGCGAAATGGGCGGACGCGTACAAGAAAGAGACCAACGTCGGTCTCAATTATCAATCGATCGGATCCGGCGGCGGCATCAAGCAGATTCAGGCAAAGACGGTAACCTTTGGCGCCAGCGACGCGCCGCTCAAGGGCGAGGATCTCGAAAAATTCGGGCTGGTGCAGTTCCCGATGGTCATGGGCGGGATCGTTCCGGTCGTCAATCTGGATGGCATCAAGCCAAGTGAGCTGGTGATCGACGGCCCAACGCTGGCCAAGATTTTTCTCGGCCAAGTGAAGACCTGGGACGACCCGGCGATCAAGAAGCTTAACCCGAACGCCAAGCTGCCCGCACAGGCCATCGTCGTCGTGCACCGGTCCGACGGTTCGGGCACCACTTACAACTTCGCTTACTACCTTGCGGAAATCAGCGCCGATTGGAAGTCGAAGGTTGGGTTCAACACATCGGTCGAGTGGCCGGTCGGCATCGGCGCCAAAGGCAATGAGGGCGTCGCCAACAATGTAGCGCAGACCAAAGGCTCCGTTGGATATGTCGAGTACGCTTACGCCAAACAGAATAAATTGACCTACACGAACATGATCAACAAGGATGGCAAGGCGGTTGCGCCGACCTCGGCGAATTTCCAGGCGGCCGCGGCCAATGCCAAATGGGAATCAGTACCCGGCTACGGTGTCATTCTAGCCAACCAGCCGGGCGCGGAATCGTGGCCCATGACGGCGGCGACCTGGATCCTCATGTACAAGCAGCCGCAGGATCCCGCTGTGGCGGCCGAGGCGCTCAAGTTCTTCGCCTGGGCCTACGACAAGGGCGAGAAGATGGCCGATGAGCTCGACTACATCTCAATGCCGAAGAACGTCGCCGCCAGCGTGAAGAACACCTGGGCGAAGGATATCAAGGACACCAGCGGCAAGCCGATCTTCGCGGTTTCGCACTAGCGCTGAGCTAAAGGAAAAGGCGCCAGCTTGGCGCCTTTTCCCCATCTAGTCGGCAATTGCAACAACACAATCCGGTTTTTAGCTTGTGCGGTGACGGCATTGCCGATTGAGTTGGCTCTCTACTTGGTCCGAAGCAAGGAGAGCAGCCAATGGAGCCCGCTCGAGGGAAAGCCATGGTTGACGTCGCGTTGACGGATACGAACATCGAGCAGCCGGCGTGGCTGTCGCGCACGAAAGCGCTGGCTCGGTTACGGATCAGCGATTCGCTGTTCTTCCAGATTACGCGTGCCGCAGCCGTCGCGGTTTTAGGGCTGCTTGGCAGCATCATTATTTCTCTCGTGATCGGCGCGTCGCCCGCGCTGAAGGAATTCGGATTTGGGTTTCTGGTCAGCGAACGCTGGAACCCGGTAACGGAGAATTTCGGCGCGCTGGCGCCAATTTACGGTACATTGGTCACGTCCATCATCGCGATGCTGATCGCGGTACCGCTCGGCCTTTTGATCACGCTGTTCCTCACCGAATTGTGCCCGCTGTGGCTGCGACGGCCGATCGGCATTGCCATCGAATTGCTGGCCGGCATTCCGAGCATCATTTACGGCATCTGGGGCCTGTTTATGCTTGCGCCGTTCCTGCAGCGCACGCTGCAGCCGTTCCTGATCGATTTGTTTGGCAATGTCCCGGTACTGTCCACGCTGTTTGCCGGCCCGCCTTATGGCATCGGCATTCTGACCGCCGGCCTCATCCTGGCGATCATGGTTCTACCGTTCATCACCTCGATCTCACGCGACGTGTTCGAGGCCGTTCCACCCGTGCTCAAGGAAGCGGCCTACGGTCTCGGCTTCACCACCTGGGAAGTCGTTCGCTACGTCGTCCTGCCCTATGCGCGCGTCGGCGTGATCGGCGGCGTCATGCTCGGACTTGGCCGCGCACTCGGCGAAACCATGGCGGTGACGTTCGTCATCGGTAACGCACACAAAGTATCGCCCTCGCTGCTGGCGCCGGGAACGACGATATCCGCGTCGATCGCCAATGAATTCACCGAAGCCGTCGGCGACCTCTACACATCGGCGCTGATCGCGCTCGGCCTCCTGCTGTTTGTCATCACCTTTGTTGTGCTGTCCGCCGCACGCTACATGCTGATGCGGATCGAGCGGCGGATTGGGTAGGCGTCATGGCCACGGCAAACGCGCTTTACACCCGCCGCCGCCGCCGCAACGGCATCGTGCTGGCGCTTTCGTTCAGCGCCACCGCTATCGGCCTCGGCTGGCTGGCAATCATCCTCGGGGCACTGGTATGGGAAGCCTTCCAGGGCCTCTCGCTCAAGGTCTTTACCGAGATGACCCCACCACCCGGAGCCGAGGGCGGCCTGCTCAATCCCATCGTCGGCAGCCTGATCATGACGACGCTCGGCGTGGCCATCGGCACTCCGATCGGGATTCTGGCCGGGACCTACATGGCCGAATACGGCCGCTACAGCCACATCACCAAGGTCGTGCGTTTCATCAACGACATCCTCCTCAGTGCGCCGTCCATCATCATCGGCTTGTTCATCTATGAGGTCGTCGTTGCGCCGATGGGACATTTCTCCGGGTTTGCTGGCTCGCTTGCGCTGGCGGTGCTTGTCATACCGGTCGTCGTGCGCACCACCGAAGATATGCTGCTGCTGGTGCCGACGGAACTGCGCGAGGCGTCGACCGCGCTCGGCACGCCGCGCGCCAAAATGATCTGGAACGTGTGCTACCGCGCGGCGCGCGCCGGCATGATCACCGGCGTATTGCTGGCGGTCGCGCGCGTCAGCGGCGAGACCGCGCCACTCCTGTTCACGGCCCTCAACAACCAATTTTTCAGCGCCGACCTCAACGCCCCGATGGCGAGTCTGCCGGCGGTTATCTTCCAGTTCGCGCTGAGCCCCTATCAGGACTGGCAGAAGCTCGCCTGGGTCGGCGCCTTGATCATCACCTTTGCCGTGCTTGCGCTCAGCGTCATCGCGCGGGCGCTTACTGCGTCGAGGGCACAATCATGAGTATGGCGAATATGGGAAGCACCGCTCCGTCAATTCCTCCGATTTCGGTCATCCGCACCGGCGAAACACTTGTCAGCAAGGTAGAAAAGGTCTCGATGCACGCGCTTAATTTCTACTATGGCGACAACCGTGCGCTCAAGAACATCAATGTGCCGCTCTACGCCCGTTTGGTGACCGCATTCATCGGTCCTTCCGGCTGCGGAAAATCAACGCTGCTGCGCATCCTCAATCGCATCTACGATCTGTACCCGAACCAGCGCGCCGAGGGCGAAGTCCTGCTCGACGGCGAGAATATTCTCGATCCGCGACAGGATCTCAACCTGCTGCGCGCCCGCGTTGGCATGGTGTTCCAAAAGCCGACACCGTTCCCGATGTCGATTTACGAAAATATCGCGTTCGGCATCCGGCTCTATGAATCGCTTTCGAAACGCGATCTAGACGCGAGGGTCGAGTCAGCGCTGCGCCGGGCGGCACTCTGGGACGAGGTCAAGGATAAGCTTGCGCAAAACGGCTTGAGCCTGTCGGGCGGGCAGCAACAGCGGCTCTGCATCGCCCGAACGGTGGCTGTAAAGCCGGAAGTCATTTTGCTTGACGAGCCGTGTTCGGCGCTCGATCCGATCTCGACGGCCAAGATCGAGGAGCTGATCGACGAGCTCAAATGTGACTACACGATCGCGATCGTCACGCACAACATGCAACAGGCCGCCCGCGTGTCCGACTATACGGCATTCATGTATCTCGGCGAGCTGGTGGAGTTCGATACGACCAACAAAATCTTCACTTCCCCGTCCGATCGCCGGACGCAGGACTACATCACCGGCCGGTTTGGCTGAGCGAGGCCGTGAGACAGCAACGGAATCGCATGAGGATTGAGCAATGACGGAACACACCACCAAAGCGTTCGACGTCGATCTGACGGATCTTGCCCGTCTGGTTTCGGAAATGGGCGGGCTCGCGGAAAAGCAGATCGGAGATGCGATTGATGCCCTGAGCAAGCAAGATGAGGCGCTGGCGCAACGCGTCGTCGACCTCGACAGCAAGATCGATCTTCTTCAGCGCGAGATCGAGGAGAAAGCGATCCTGACGATTGCGCGCCGGCAGCCGATGGCGGTCGACCTGCGCGAAGTCGTCGGCGCGTTGCGCGTTGCCAATGACCTGGAACGTATCGGCGACCTCGCAAAAAACATCGCCAAGCGGGTGCCGGTCATGGACCGCGAAATTCAACTGCAGAAGATTATCCGCGGCGTCGAACATATGACCGACCTGGTGCTGGCACAGATCAAGGACGTTCTTGATGCCTACGCGCGTCGCGATCTCAACAAGGCGATGGCGGTGTGGCGTAGCGACGACGAAATCGACGGGGTCAATAATTCGCTGTTCCGCGAGCTTCTCACCTATATGATGGAAGACCCGCGCAACATCACGCTTTGCATTCATCTCCTGTTCTGCGCGAAAAACATCGAGCGAATTGGCGATCATGCGACCAATATCGCCGAGACCGTCTATTACATCGTCGAAGGCCACCCGATCGCCGATGAGCGGCCGAAAGCGGACGTCACGTCCTCGACCGCGATCGCATACCGGCAGTAATACACGGAGGCGCACGACATGACGGCCCGCATCCTGATCATCGAGGACGAAGAGCCGTTGACGCTTCTGCTGCGATACAATCTCGAAGCAGAGGGCTATGAAGTCGAAACCGTCGCGCGCGGCGACGAAGGCGATCTGCGGCTCAAGGAACAGCCTCCCGACCTCGCGGTCATTGACTGGATGCTACCCGGCCTTTCGGGCATCGAACTGATCCGGCGGCTGCGCATGCGGCCGGAGAGCAGCAAGCTGCCGGTGATCATGCTGACGGCCCGCGGCGAAGAAGGCGAACGCGTGCGGGGGCTGGCGACCGGCGCCGACGATTACATCGTCAAACCGTTTTCCGTTCCCGAGTTATTGGCCCGCATTCGCGCGCTTCTGCGCCGCGCGCGACCGGAACGCGTCGCCGAGGTTCTGAGCGCGGGCGATATCGAGTTGGATCGGGAAAAAAAGCGCGTGTCGCGCGGCGGCCGGGACGTCGCCCTGGGGCCGACGGAGTTCCGATTGCTGGAATTCCTGATGCAAAGTCCAGGCCGGGTATTTTCGCGCGAACAGTTGCTTAATGGCGTCTGGGGCCGAGACATCTACATCGACGAACGCACCGTCGATGTCCATGTCGGACGCCTGCGCAAGGGGCTCAATCGCGGCCGCGTGCCGGATCCCATCCGTACCGTGCGCGGGGCCGGCTACGCTTTCAACGACCGTTTTGGAAAGGTCGCGTAGGGCATGATCCCGAAAAAGCCTGCCCCCGGACTTGTTCCGGGGGTTGCAGATTTTCCCGCCGTCGCGAAGCCCGCTTCGGCGGGCGAAGCGAGGTCGGGCAAGATCGTGCCCAAAAGCACAATGTTCGTTGGGCAAGCCGATTCACCGCAGACTAATCAAACCTTAGCCGTCACCGTCACCGTGGCGTGCGCCGGTCGCGGCGACGATCGGTCGCCGGCTGATAGGCGACCCTGGCGTGGTAGGCGCAATAAGGCGTCCCCTCGTTCGGTTTGCCGCCGCAGAAGAAAAATTCCGTGCTGCCCGGATCGCCAATCGGCCAACGGCACTTGTCGTCGCTGAGTTCCAAGAGCGAACAGCGCTGGCCCAGCGGAATGATATTGTCGATCAGCTCCGGCTCGGGTTCGACATCGAATTCATGCGCATAAGCGAGCGCGGTATTACCGCGGATTGACGGACGCATGCGTAAGAGATGCGAATGCGTTCGGGGCTTTCGTTGGCGTGGCGACGCTGACGATGATGGTGATTTGGCCCGGCCCGAAAGGCCCAATCGATGAACTTTGCCGATGACGGCATTGCGGGTGACGCTTCCAAGTTCATTGGCGATCTGGCTCGCGGATAAGCCGTCAGCCCATAGCTTTTTGAGCAGTTCCACCCGTTCATCTGTCCACGACATCAAATTTGCCCTCACTGTCATCGTGGCGCAAACCGGAATCAGAATCCGTCCATGTCCGGTGGACAACCGTTAAGTCATCCGCCGCAACGCTCACGCTCACAAGAACCTGATTGCCGTCCGCCGCACGATATATCGTGTCTGACGGGAGCGAACCTACAATATGCCGAGACTCGCGTGCAAGAGTCCCTCGATGCGGCGTCCACACATTCGTGGGTGTTATCCGCAGTTTCCGTGGGGCGACCGCAAGACTCAGGAAAGGCGCGTGACGCCCAATCGCGCCACGATCGATGCCACGCGCGCGGCCGGCTCGCCTCGCCAGACTTGCGGGCAAGCGCGAATTCGTCTGCAATTGTCGCGGCTTGTGCGCCGGTTGACAGCGCGAAACCGCGACTTAGAATGTTACCGGTGCCGCCCGCAAAGGCGGCACATTTCATTTTCATTTCCGTGTCGGTGGCGAAACCCATGACCAACGCCGTGTCGTCGCATCTGCTACCAACCTATGCCCGTGTCGATCTCGCGTTCGAACGCGGCGAAGGCGTCTGGCTCACGGCTACCGATGGCGAGCGCTATCTTGATTGTACCGGCGGCGTTGCGGTGAACGTCCTCGGCCATGCCCACCCGCATCTGGTCGCGGCGCTGACCGAGCAAGCCGGGAAACTCTGGCACGTATCAAACCTGTTTCGCATTCCGCAAGCCGAGCGATTGGCGCAGCGGCTTTGCGCGGCGACCTTCGCCGACCTGGTATTTTTCTGCAACTCCGGCGCCGAAGCGCTGGAAGGCACGATCAAGATCGCGCGCAAATACCAGACCGCGATTGGACACCCCGAAAAATACCGCATCATCACGTTCGAGGGCGCCTTTCATGGACGCACGCTGGCGACGCTGGCGGCGGGCGGCAACAAGAAATATCTCGACGGTTTCGGTCCGCCGGTCGAGGGGTTCGATCAGGTTGCGTTCGCGGATCTCGATGCGACCAAACACGCCATCGGCCCGCAAACCGCCGCCATCCTGATCGAACCGATCATGGGCGAAGGCGGCGTACGGGTCTTGCCCAATCAGTTCCTGCGCAGTTTGCGCGAGCTGTGCGACAGCAACGGACTGCTGCTTTTGTTCGACGAGGTGCAGACCGGCATCGGCCGAACCGGCGAGTTTTTCGCCTATATGCGCACCGGCGTTGTCCCCGACGTCATGGCCGTGGCGAAGGGGCTGGGCGGCGGCTTTCCGGTGGGGGCATTTCTGGCGACCGCGGAGGCCGGCAAGGGCATGACCGCCGGAACGCATGGGTCAACCTTCGGCGGCAACCCGCTGGCGATGGCGGCCGGCAACGCCGTATTGGACATTGTGCTGGCGCCCGGATTTCTCGACCGCGTCAAGCAAACCGCGCTGCTGTTCAAGCAGCGGCTCGCCGAAATCAAGGATCGGCACCCAAAGATTATCGCCGAGGTGCGTGGCGAGGGTCTGCTGCTCGGATTGCGCACGCATGTTCCCAATGCGACGCTGGTTGACGCACTGCGCAATGAAAAATTGCTGGCGGTAGCCGCGGGAGATAATGTCGTGCGATTGCTGCCGGCGTTGATTATCACGGACCAGGAGGTCGGCGAAGTCGTCGCCCGGCTCGATCGGGCGGCAACAGCACTTGAAAAGGAAACTGCTGCAAAGGGAGCGCTCGGGTGAGTGGGCGGATCCGGCATTTTATCGATTTGATCGATATTTCGCCGCGCACGCTGCGCGGGATTATCGACGCAAGCCGCGCCATGAAAAAGCGGCACAAGCGCGCGCGACCGCGCAACGGGCCGCTGGCCGGCAAGATGCTTGCAATGATATTCGACAAGCCATCGACGCGGACGCGCGTCTCGTTCGACGTTGCGATGTGCCAACTCGGCGGCGACGTGATCATGCTGGACGGCCAGGCCATGCAGCTCGGGCGCGGCGAAACGATCGCCGATACCGCACGCGTGATGTCGCGCTACGTCGACGCCGTCATGATCCGAACGCTCGAGCACGACATGCTGCTGGAGTTCGCGCGTCATGCCACCGTTCCTGTCATTAACGGCCTGACGCACCAGTCGCATCCATGCCAGATCATGGCCGATCTGATGACCTTCGAGGAGCACCGCGGCCCGATCCGCGGCAAGACCGTGGCGTGGAGCGGCGATGCCAACAATGTGCTGGCGTCGTGGATGCACGCGGCCGAACGCTTCAGCTTCCATCTGCGCGTAGCGACGCCGCGCGAGCTATCGCCGCCCAAGCCGCTGCTGGATTGGGTGCGCGCGTCCGCCGCATCCATTCGCCTCGGTCACGATCCGGAAGCGGCGGTCAAAGACGCCGATTGCGTCGTCACCGATACCTGGGTCTCGATGGGCGACAGAAACGGCGTGCGCCGCCGCGCTTTGCTCCGGCCATTCCAGGTTAACGCCCGCCTCATGGCGATGGCCAAGCCCGACGCGATCTTCATGCATTGTCTGCCGGCGCATCGCGGCGAGGAAGTCACCGATGAAGTTATCGATGGTCCGCACTCGGTGGTGTTCGACGAAGCGGAAAACCGGCTTCACGTGCAAAAGGGGATCCTGGCCTGGTGCTTCGACGCAGGCCATAGATGAGCGAAACTGCCATCCCGTCGCGCGCGCCGTCCGCGATCGCCACGGACGATTGCATTTTGCCGTTTGAAGTGGCCGCGCTCGACCAACGCGGCCGCGTCGTGCGGCTCGGCCCGGCGCTCGATCAGATATTATCGGCGCACGACTACCCGCCGCCGGTGGCAAAAATTCTGGCCGAAGGTGTCGCGCTCGCGGTCTTGCTGGGAACATCGCTGAAATTTGACGGTCGCTTCATCCTGCAAACCCAGACCGACGGGCCCGTGCAAATGCTGGTGATCGATTTCGTCACCCCCGGCAATGTTCGCGCCTGCGCCCGCTTCGACGCCGAGCGCGTTGCGGCTGCCGCGGAGTCGGGACAAGACTCGGCTGGCGCGTTGATCGGGCACGGCCATCTGGCCATGACTATCGACCAGGGCCCGGACATGAACCGCTACCAGGGGCTGGTTGCGCTCGCCGGCAATGGGCTCGAAGAAGCCGCGCATGAATATTTTCTGCGGTCCGAACAAATCCCGACGCGCGTACGCCTGGCGGTCGCTGAAGAGCTAACGGCGGGTTTGCACGGACTGCGGCATCGGTGGCGCGCCGGCGGCATTCTGCTGCAGTTCTTGCCGCGCCAGCCTGAACGCATGCGCCAGCCCGATCTCGATCCCGGCGACGCACCGGAAGGCACGACGCTGCAATCGGTCGCGGAAGACGAAGCCTGGGTCGAAGGGCGCTCGCTCATTCAGACCGTGACCGATATTGAGTTGATCGACCCGGCACTATCGAGCGAGCGTCTATTGTATCGCTTGTTTCACGAGCGGGGCGTTCGGGTTTTCAACGCGCAACCGGTACTCGCCAAATGTACGTGTTCGCGCGATGGCGTAGCGGCGATGCTCAACAGTTTTTCGCAAGACGACAGAGAACACATGGTCGAAAACGGCAGGATTTCCGTAACCTGCGAATTTTGCAGCTCAACCTACGATTTCCGGCCGGAAGAAGTCGGCGCCGGCGACGACTCCACGCGAGCCGAAGACGCAGCGACCCCGCACGGTCAATCCAGTTAAAGCGGGATGTGTTGATGTTGAATCGGCGGAATGTTCCTAACACTTTGATTTGTGCGTGATCTTATCCGACCTTGCTTCGCCCGCCGAAGCGGGCTTCGCGAAGGCGGGAAACCGGTATCCACCCCGGATCGAGTCCGGGGCAGGCTTTTTCGGGATCATGCACTAGTTGATCGTCCGCTTGCTTTCCGGACTGTCGAGGGAAAACGTCGGAACCTCGATATCGAATCGGCGGCCGTCCGACGTCACCATTCCATAAGATCCGGCCATGAACCCTGACGGCGTGGGCAACGGCACGCCGCTGGTATATTCATACGACGTGCCGGGCGCCAGCACCGGCTCCTCGCCGACAACGCCGGCGCCCTTGACCTCCTGCACCCGCCCGAACGCATCGGTGATCTTCCAATGCCGTGTCTTGAGTTGCACGGTTTCTTCGCCCCGGTTGATGATCGCGATCGTGTAGCTCCAGAAAAAATATCCCTTTTCGAGCGACGACCGCTCCGGCATGAATCGCGGCGTCACGCTGACGGCAATCTTGCGGGTCGTGGCTTGATACATGGCCATTGGCCTAAAGTGCAAATGACGACGGCATGACTTCAGTGAATCGCATTTGGCGGCCGAATACAATATCCTCACTGATCTCCTGTCCGAAGGGCCGCTTTCAGCGCAGTCAAATTCCGCGACTTTCCGACGAAGGAATTAACGCGATGCCCCCGGTCACAACGACCGAACGAGATATCAGACTCGATTTGTTTCGGGGCCTGGCGCTCTGGCTGATTTTTCTCGACCATATTCCGTCGAACGTCGTCAGCTGGGTCACGATCCGTAATTATGGCTTTAGCGACGCGACCGAAATATTTGTCTTCATCTCGGGCTACACCGCGGCATTTGTTTACGGCCGGGCGATGCGCGAACGCGGCACGATTGTCGGCGGCGCGCGCATCCTCAAGCGCGCCTGGCAGGTCTATGTGGCCCACATTTTCCTGTTCGTCATTTACATGGCCGAGATTGCCTATGTATCGAGCCATTTTGAAAACCCTCTCTTCGCCGAAGAAACCGGAGTGTTCGATTTCCTTCGTCAGCCCGACGTAACGCTCGTGCAGGCGCTGCTGTTGAAGTTCAAGCCGGCGAACATGGACGTGCTGCCGCTATACATTGTCCTGCTCGGCGGCTTCGCGCCGTTTTTGCTGCTTCTGATTCGTCAGCCGACGATTGCACTGGCGGCATCAGCGCTCGTTTATGTGCTGAGCTGGCAATTCGACTGGAACTTTCCAGCCTATCCCGGCGGCACTTGGGCTTTTAATCCCCTCGCCTGGCAATTGTTGTTCGGCTTTGGCGCGTGGTGCGCCCTGGGCGGAGCCCGGCGGCTCGATTGGCTCTTGCGCTCCAACGTCGTGCTGGCCATCGCAACCGCATACCTTGTCTTTGCCTTTGCAATCGTCATGACCTGGTATCTTCCGCGCTACGGCTCCTATGTGCCGAAATGGCTTGCGGACTGGATGTATCCGATCGACAAGCCCAATCTGGACGTGCTGCGTTTTGCCCATTTTCTGGCCCTTGCCGTGCTTACCGTCCGGTTTATCCCGCGCGACTGGCCAAACCTTAAGAGCCCGTTTTTCAAGCCGGCGATATTATGCGGGCAACATTCACTGGAAATTTTCTGTCTGGGTGTATTCCTGGCGTTTGCTGCCCACTTCGTGCTGGAGCAACTTTCGGCGCGGATTGCAATGCAGATCGTGCTCAGCGCCGTCGGCATCGCCGCCATGGTTGCAGTGGCGGCGCTGATGGCGTGGTATAAAAAGACAGAAGGACGAAGTCCCGGCTCACGGTCGCCCTCGGATGCCGACCTCGCGGGAGGCGAGGCATGAAGATTTTTTTAATCGCGCTGATTGGCGCTGCCGCTGCAATTTCGCCGGCGTTGGCTGAAGAGGCCGACACTTGCGGCGTTGCCGCTCCGTTGGTCAGCGCCGACGTTCGTTTGCCGCGTGTGGCTGCTGCAATCGCCAACAAGAAGCTTGTTGTCGACGTGTTCGGATCCGCCTCTTCGCTGCTGAGCGGACCGGCCGGAGCGAAAATTGGCTATCCGGCGCGACTGGAAGTCGCGCTCGCGAAGAAGCTCCCAGGCGTAGCGGTGTCCGTTTCCACGTACGCGAAGATGCGCGAGACCGCCGCGGAGATGCGCGCGCAGTTTGCGCAGGTTTTCACTGCCGATGCACCGGCACTTGTCGTGTGGCAGACCGGAACCGTCGAGGCCGTGCGTCAGCTCAATCTCGACGAATTCGAGAAGACGCTGGCGCAAGGGCTCGATGCGGTCGCAGCGAATGGTCGGGACGCCGTGCTCGTGAACATGCAGTACAGTCCGCGGACAGAGTTAATGATCGCGGTGTCTCCCTATGCCGAAGTCATGCGATTTGCTGCATTGCAGCATGAAATTCCGCTGTTTGATCGCCTTGCAATCATGCGGCATTGGGCTGAGCTAGGAACCTTCGATTTCATGGATTCCACCAAGAAAATCGATGTTGCCGCCCGTGTTCATGACTGCATCGGCCGACTGCTCGCCGACCACATTGTCGAAGCGGCAAATTTGCCAGCACCGGCCAGTCGCGGTATTCAATGACCATGAACATGCGCGCCGCCAAAGCCGGAACGGTTCTGGCCCTCATCCTGGGGGCATTTTTTTGCGCGCTTCATCCATCGGTCGCAGCCGAGCAATCGAAGCCGAGCTGCAAGGTTCCGGACCAACTGACGAAGCTTGATCGCGCGTTGCCACGCACGGCACAGCATTTCCTGGCGCACGAGCCGATCAAGATCGTCGCCATCGGATCGTCGTCGACCGCTGGCGCCGGCGCCAGCGCTGCATCCGAGTCCTATCCGAGCCGGCTCGCGGTGGAACTTGCTGCGGCGTTTCCGGGCGTGTCGATTTCCGTTCTCAACCGCGGCGTCAACGGTCAGGACGCCAGCGATATGGTGGAGCGGATCAAAGTCGATGTGATCGATGAAAAGCCCGATCTCGTGCTTTGGCAATTGGGAACGAATGCGGCGCTGCGAGGAACGCCAGTGAACGAAGTCGGCGACCGAATCGACGCCGGGATCGCCTTGCTCAAGGAAGCACGCGTCGACGTCATTCTCATCGATCCGCAATTCGCTCCTCGTGTCATTGCCAAGCCGGAAGCCGAGTCGATGGTTTCGCAGATCGCGGCAACGGCCGGCAAGCGCAGCATCGGCGTTTTCCGCCGCTTTGCAATGTCGCGCCATTGGCACGACGTCCGCGAACTGCCGTTCGAAACGTTCCTGACGCCCGACGGTCTGCACATGAACGACTGGGGCTATAGTTGCTGGGCGAAATTGCTTGCCGCCGCCATCGTGGAGGCCGCGACGCGCCCGACGGCATCGGCGCAATTCACGCCGCCATCCGCTCCGGCGGCGGCGCGCTGACTTGATCAATAGTTCCTGACAGTCAAGACCGTTTACATCAGGTCGCGATTGGATACTTTCCACAACGCACTCATGCGCGCTCCAGCGCGCTCAACACGTCTCCGATAACGTCATCGGGATGTTCGAGGCCGGCGGAAAAGCGCACAACGCCATCGGTGATCCCAAGCTCGGCGCGCGCTTCCGGCGTCAGGCGCTGATGCGTCGTGGTTGCCGGATGAGTGACGAGGCTCTTGGCATCACCGAGATTATTGGTGATGCGCACCAGCTTGAGCGCGTTAAGAAACCGGAAGGTGGCGGCCTTGCCGCCGGCGACTTCCAATGCGACTAACGTCGAACCGCCCCGCATCTGCTTGCGCACGGTTTCGGCCTGCGGATGATCCGACCGCCCTGGATAAATCAGCCGCGTGATCTTCGGATGTTTCGCAAGCGCACCGGCCACCGCCGTCGCGGTTTCGGTCTGCCGCTGCACGCGCAAATGCAGCGTCTCGAGACCCTTGAGCAACACCCAGGCATTGAATGGCGACATCGAGGGCCCGGTCTGGCGAATGAGCTGGTGGATATTGTCCTGGATAAATTTCTCCGTGGCCAGAATGACGCCGCCGAGACAGCGGCCCTGGCCATCGATGTGCTTGGTCGCGGAATAAACGACGACATCGGCGCCGAGCGCGAGCGGGCTTTGCCAGATCGGGGTCGCGAACACGTTATCGACGACAAGGGTTGCGCCGGCCTCGTGCGCGATTTTTGCGATCGCGGCGATATCCAGGACCTCCAGCACAGGATTGGTCGGGCTTTCGAGAAAGAACACCTTGGTGTTCTTGCGCACCGCGCGGCGCCACTGATCGAGGTCGAGGCCGTCGACCAGCGTCGAAGGCACGCCGAAGCGCGGCAGAAATTCTTCGACCACCCAGCGGCATGAGCCGAACAGGGCTTTCGCCGCAACCACGTGGTCGCCCGCGCGCAGCTGGCCGACCAGCGCGTTGGTCACCGCCGCCATGCCTGTTGCCGTCGCGCGCGCAGCCTCCGCGCCTTCGAACGCCGCCATGCGGCGCTCAAACATGGCAACAGTTGGATTGGAAAATCGCGAATAGAGAAAGCCCGGCTCGTCGCCCTTGAAGCGCGCCTCGCATTGCTCGGCGGACTCGTAGACAAAACCCTGCGTCAGGAACAGCGCTTCGGAGGTCTCGCCAAACTGGGAGCGCAGGATCCCGCCGTGCACGAGTTGCGTTTCCGGGCGGTATTTGGACGTCGATGCGGATATTGGTGCGGACACTGGGGTGGACATGGCGTGGGCTCCTTCAAGCCAACAAAAATCCCGACCGATTTCTCAGCCGGGTTCCACATGTCCCCCGGCCTTTTAGCAACTTCTTTAACGTGGCTGCAAGCCGGCCGGCTCAAATGACCACGGAACAGCGTTGGTGATACGCGGCCCATGGCTTTTCGTCAAGGTCGAGTTCGGATATAGCGGCGACGCCGCAGCGCCCCACCGGTTCACGGCGGGCGCATGCCAGGGTGTGATCCCGAAAAAGCCTGCCCCGGACTTGATCCGGGGTGGGCACCGGTTTCCCGCCTTCGCGAAGCCCGCTTCCGCCTTCGCTAAAGCTTCGGCGGACAGGTCGGCGGGCGAAGCAAGGTCGGATAAGATCACACCCAGATCAAAATGTTAGGCAAGCACGTAGATTCAAATCGGTTGGATCCGACGCTGAGCCCCGCCCGTGCATCCAATGCCTGATTGCGAACATCATGCCGTTGCAGTTGCCATCGTTGGCGGCGGGCCGGTCGGGCTCATGCTGGCGCTATTTCTTGATCGGCTGGGCGTGAAGTCGGTTCTGTTCAATATTGAAACCACAACGCGCTGGCACCCGCGCGGCAGCACGCAGGGCGCGCGTAGCATGGAGCACTACCGGGCGCTTGGCCTCGCCGGCGCGATCAGAAAGCTCGGGCTGCCCATCGACCATCCCACCGATGTCGCGTATTTCACGCGGTTCAACGGCGTCGAGCTCGCGCGATTGCGCATGCCGTCCGCTGGCGAGGTCATCGCAGCGGTCGCCGCGGCGCCGAAGACCGATCAGGTGCCGGAACCGATCCATCGCGGCAACCAGATGCACGTCGAGCGATATCTGTTCGATCACGCGAGCCGCCGGTCGAATATCGTCATGCGGTTCGGTTGGCGCGTCGAGCACTGTGAACAGGGTGCCGTGGGTGTCGTCTGTACCGCGCGCAATCTCGCCACCGGCACCTCTGAACAATGGCACACCAGTTTCCTTGTCGGCTGCGACGGCGGACGCAGCGACATACGACGCGCGCTCGATATTGCGTTTCGCGGCGAAGCCGGTCTTGAGCAGCGCTATTTCGGCGGGCGCTGGTTTTCGACATATCTGCGCGCGCCGGAACTCTATCGCAAATTTCTCGGTCACCGTTTGGCTTGGCAATATTGGGCGGTCAATCCCGAACTGCGTTCGACGATGATCGCCGTCAACGGCATCGATGAGTTCCTGTTTCGCACGCAAGCGACAACGCCCGACGGCCCGCCCGCGGATGCGACGGTCGCGGACACACTGTGCCGCTGCACGGGCGAGAGGATCGCGGTGGAAATCATCGCGCATGCGCCCTGGACCGCCGGCGTTGCATTGGTCGCGGAGCGCTTTGGCAGCGGCCGAATATGGCTCGCAGGCGACGCCGTCCACCTGTTCACGCCGACCGGCGGATTTGGCATGAACACGGGCATCGACGACGCAGCGAACCTGGCATGGAAACTCGCCGCAATGGTGCAAGGTTGGGGCGGCGACAGCCTTCTGGACAGTTACGAGGCCGAGCGCATGCCGATCGCACTTCGCAACACCGAAGCCGCACGACAACTCGCCGCCAACATCAACGTCACCGACATCGATCCGGCGATCGAGGAACCCTCACCCGCCGGCGAAGCCGGGCGTCAGGCGGCGGGCGCGATGTTGTCGCGTTTCAGCGAGCAATTCGCGTCGATTGGCGTGCAGCTCGGCGCCCGTTACGACGGCTCGCCGATCATCGCCGCGGACGGCGCGCCGCCGGCCGACAGCTTTGTAAAATACGTGCCGACCGGCGTTCCCGGTGGACGGACGCCGCACGCCTGGCTCGACGACGCCCATGGACAAGGCAGCTCGTTATTCGATCGCCTGGGGCGCGGATTCACATTGCTCCGGCTAGGCCCGCGGGCGCCCGCTGCCACAAGTTTGATGTCGGCTGCGGCCCGCCGCCGCGTCCCGCTCGACGTGATCGAAATCATGGACCCGGATATCCGCGCGCTCTACGATCGCGATCTGGTGATCGTGCGCCCGGACCAGCACGTCGCGTGGCGCGGCAACGATATCCCCAGCGACTGCGAACGGCTCATCGCTCGGCTGGTGGGCGGGCAATAATGGTGTAGAACGCTCTCAAGCGCATCCGCAATCGGATATTCCGACATCGACCAGAGCAGGCAAACGTGCCCCTCGCCATCCGCCCCGAAGACAAAGGCATCCTGCCGGACCGCATGATCCGCGCGCTCGCTGACGCCGGCGGAATCATCCCTTCGGTCGATTTCGTTCCCGGGCAGATCCAGCCTGCGAGCCTCGACCTGCGCCTCGGCGACGTGGCGTTTCGCGTGCGCGCAAGCTTCCTGCCCGGACCGCATAGCCTCGTTGCCGATCGCATCGAGGCGCTGAAGCTGCATGAGATTCCACTCGGCGACGGGGCGGTGCTGGAAACCAGTTGCGTCTACATCGTGCCGCTGCTCGAAAGCCTCGCGCTGCCGCGTGCTATCGCCGCCGCTGCCAATCCTAAAAGCTCGACCGGCCGGCTCGACGTCTTTACGCGCGTCATTGCCGACAACGCGCGCGGCTTCGACCGCGTCGAAGCCGGCTATCACGGACCGCTCTATGCCGAAATCAGCCCGCGCACGATTCCGATCCTGGTGCGCGAGGGCTCACGCCTGTCGCAGATCCGGTTCCATCACGGCCATGCCGTGCTTGACGCCGATGCGCTGGCCGAACTGCACGCGAAAGAACGGCTCGTCGATGACGATGATGCCGATGTCAGCGAGGGTGTGCCGGTCGGCGTCGATCTTTCCGGATTCGGCGCCGACAAGCTGATCGGTTATCGCGCCAAGCGCCATACCGGCCTGATCGACGTCGATCGTCGCGCCAGCTATGACGTTGCCGAATTCTGGGAGTCGATTGCCGCGCGCAACGATCGCAGCCTGATTCTCGATCCGGACGAGTTTTACATCCTTGCGTCAAAGCAAGCCGTGCAGGTGCCGCCGGACTATGCCGCGGAGATGGTGCCGTTCGATCCCCTGGTCGGCGAATTTCGCGTGCACTATGCGGGCTTCTTCGATCCCGGCTTCGGATACGCCGGCGCGGGCGGGCGCGGCGCGCGCGCCGTGCTTGAAGTGCGCTCGCGCGAAGTGCCGTTCATCCTGGAGCATGGCCAGCTCGTCGGCCGTCTCGTCTATGAGAAAATGCTGGCGCGGCCGGATACGCTCTACGGCCAGGACATCGGCTCCAATTATCAGGCGCAAAGCCTGAAACTGTCGAAGCATTTTCGCGGTTAGCGGCGCTTGCACGGCCAAGCGATGCTTGGCTGTCTAGTAAGCAATGCGGGCGTAGTTCAATGGCAGAATGGCAGCTTTCCCAGCCCTGAAAAGTCTTTTCGCCGAGCGATTCATTGCTCGGCATATTGTCCACTACGTGACTGTGATCTTGCCCCGTTTTTGTGGGCGGGGTTAAGTCGCTTTTCGCTCCCTCGCGAAGCGGCCGATGCAGCCGATAGCCGAGTGGAGACGCGTTCGATTATAAAATCCGGTCGAGGTTGGCGTTGGTTGAGCGATCCGAACAATCGCACCGAAGCTTCTGCTGGTTGACGTCGAGCAGACTTCGTTGTGGGTTGATCGGCCGGGGGTTAACTCTTGACGATATCCTGGAGTCGCCGCTTCTCTTCGTCGGACAACGGCGCGAGTACGGCGCCAGCGACGCGGCGGCGTCGCTGCGATATCACGAACGCAAGACAGCCTGCGATCAGCGCGCCAATCGGCGCCAACCACAAAATTGCGTTATGCCAGGACAACGTCGGCTTTAGCAGCACGAACTCACCGTAACGCGTGACTAGAAAGTCGATAACCTGAATATCACTGTCGCCTGCGGTCAGGCGCTCACGAACCAGGACCCGCAGATCGCGCGCCAATGGCGCGTCTGAATCATCAATCGACTGATTCTGGCAGACCATGCAGCGCAATTCGCGCGAGAGCGCGCGCGCGCGCGATTCCAGTTTCAAATCCGACAAGATCTCGTCGGGTTGAACAGCGAGGGCTGGCACCGAGCCCGCAAGCGAAATCGCGATGAGCAGAATGCGAAGCGCCGTCATGCGCCTACTCCGCGGGCTGGAGGCCGGTGCTGCGCTTAGCCGGCTTCGGCGCACCGACGCGCAGCCGGCGGTCGGTGAGCGACAGCGCGCCACCGATGGCCATTGCCACGCAACCGAGCCAGATCAGAAGCACCAGCGGTTTGTGATAGATGCGCACGGCGATCGAGCCGTCGGGATTTGCGTCGCCGAGCGAAACGTAGAGTTGGCTGACGCCGCGCGTCAACAACGCGGCTTCGGTCGTGCCTGTATCCCGCGTCTGGAAGCTGCGCTTCGACGGCTCCATCACGCCGATCGCCTCACCGCGACGGGTCACCGTGAAGCGCGTCACCAGTTCGCTATAATTCGGCCCGGTGCGCGGTATGGAAGCATTGAAGGTGAAATCATAGTCGCGCAGCGACACCTTTTCTCCAGGCTTGAGCGCGACGATGCGCTCAGCGCTCCACTGCCCCTCACCGATGATACCGATCAGCGTGATGCCGAGACCAATATGGGCGAACGTCGAGCCCCAGTTCGAGCCGCGCAGGCCCACCGCGCGGTAGATGGCCGTGGATAATGGAACGCGCCCCAGCCCGATGCGCCCGATAATATCGGTCAAAGCCCCCGCGATCACGAACACCCCGAGCCCCAGGCCGAAAGCTGCGAACACTGGGCGGCCCTCCATCACCATCACCGCTGCAATTCCAAGCAACGCGAGCAGAAACGCCCCGATCAGACGCTGCGTCACGCCCCTGAGGTCGCCGCGTTTCCACGCGAGCAAAGGCCCGAACGGTACCGCGATCAGAAGCGGCACGAACAGCGGTCCAAACGTCGCATTGAAGAAAGGCGCGCCCACGGAGATCTTTTCGCCCGTTACCGCTTCAAGCGCCAACGGATAGAGCGTGCCGACGAATACGGTAGCGCAGGCGGTCGTGAGGAAAAGATTGTTGAAGATCAACGCACCTTCGCGCGAAATCGGTGCGAACAAGCCGCCCTGCTTCAACAGCGGCGCGCGCCAGGCGTAAAGCGCCAAACTGCCGCCGATGAACAAGACCAGGATTGCAAGAATAAACACACCGCGCGTGGGATCGGAAGCGAAGGAATGCACCGAGGTCAGCACCCCCGATCGCACCAGAAAGGTCCCAATCAGCGACAGCGAGAAGGCCAAAATGGCGAGCAAGATGGTCCACAGCTTCAAGGCCTCGCGCTTCTCCATCACCAAGGCAGAATGCAAGAGCGCGGTGCAGGCGAGCCACGGCATCAACGAAGCATTCTCAACCGGATCCCAGAACCACCAGCCGCCCCAGCCAAGCTCGTAATAGGCCCAGTACGAGCCCATCGCGATACCGAGCGTCAAAAATATCCAGGCGGCGAGTGTCCACGGCCGTACCCAGCGCGCCCACGCGGCATCGATGCGACCCTCGATCAGCGCGGCGACCGCAAACGAGAACGAAATCGATAATCCGACATAGCCGAGGTAGAGCAGCGGCGGATGAATCGCGAGGCCGAGATCCTGCAGGATCGGATTGAGATCACGGCCTTCAAACGGCGGATCGGTCAAGCGCAGGAACGGGTTTGAGGTCACGAGAATAAACAAATAGAACGCGACCGCCACCCACGATTGGACGGCGAGCGTGGTCGCCTTTAGCGTCGCTGGTATATTGGTGCCGAACTTCGCGACCACGGCGCCGAACAGCGACAAGATCAGCACCCACAGGAGCATCGAGCCCTCGTGGTTTCCCCACACGCTGGTGATCTTGTAGACGAGCGGCATCGCCGAATGCGAGTTCTCAACCACGGTGGCGACAGAAAAATCTGATTGCACATAGCAAACGGTCAGCGCGGCAAAGGAAAATGCCACGAATCCGAATTGGGCGACCGCAGTTGAATCGGCGATAGCCATCACGGCTGCGACGCGAAGTCGCGCGCCGACAAGCGGCAACACCGCTTGCACCAACGCGACAGCCAACGCGAGAACAAGTGCGAAGTGGCCAAGTTCTGGAATCATTTGCCGTGTATCTCTTTCTCGCGCTCAGCCGTCGAGGCCAAGGCCTGTAGCGCCATCGTCGAGGCGGTGCAGTTTCTCCGCATCATTGGCAAGCGCGCGGCGGGCTTCGATCATCGCGTTCTTAGCCTTGTCGCGCGCACCGAGTACAATATAAGCGCGCACCAGCCGCAGCCACCCATCCACGTCGGAACCATCCTGTTTGAGGCGCGTGGCAAGTCGGTCAATCATAGTTTGCACCATTTGCTGGCGTTGCTCCGGCGACATGCTTTCGGCCGCGGTCATAGCTTCCCTGGTCGGGCCGGGCGCAGACGCACCTTGAAGCCGTGCAAGGCCTTGCCGCACAATGCCGACCCAGGACGCATCCGGCGGGGCGCCATCGAGCATGCCGCGCCAGATTGACACCGCATCGGCAACCCGTCCCTCCTGCTCGGCAGCTAAACCGAGGTAGTAGCGCGCGGGCGTATTTTCCGGGGCGGTTGCGATGGCGCGATCGAAGGCGGCCTTCGCCTCGCTCGTGACAACGCCATTCGACGCCGCCACGAGCGCTTCGCCGAGGTTCGCTTCGCGGTCCGCCGTCGACCCCAGCAATCGGATCGCGTTGGTGTGGGCTGCGATGGCTTCTTGAAATCGACCCATTCTCATAAAAACCGGCGCGATCACCTCCCAACCGCGCCCGTCGTCAGGATTATCCTTGAGATAGGCCTCGACCCGCGCGACCAGCTCGGCCGTTGATCTGGCGTTGCGCCCAGCGTCCGGCAGTCCATTGCGATGGGCGGCAATAATTCGTTCGGCGAGCGGTTGACCTGGAACGTCCGGCGAACCCAATGGGAGATAAAACAGTGCCGCGACTGCCGGCACAGCAAGCGCAACGACAACCGCGGTCAAGGGACGGACGCCAGCAATTGTGTACGGAGCCTCCTGCGATGCCTTGCTCGCCGCCGCAATCAGCCGGCGCGAGACCTCGATGCGGGCAGCCTCCGCTTCGGCCGCGCCGATCGCCCCATTGTTCCGGTCGCGCTCGATTTCCTCCAGCTGATCGCGGTAAACGGCAACGTCCTCTCCAACCGGCGGGACCGATCCTCGACGTCTCAGCGGCCAAGTTGCTGCGGCTACGGCCGCGACAATCATAAGTGCAAACAACGCCCAGATCATGAAGATCGCTTTGGTAATGGCTCTTTCGTTCCATCAAACGGCGGGCGGAGTTACAGCATGGCGACTTGAGCGCCGCAATGAGAAACTACCCGAGATGACGGAAACTCGAGCGGAACTGTCCGGCTTTGATGTTTCGCAATTCACCCGCTCAGTACTTCATTCTATCAGAACGGTGGGTTACGGCACTCGCGGAATCCATCTAATGAGGTCAGACTGCAGACAGCGTAGACCCGCCCCTTCCCTAGAGCGCGCCTGAGAACTGCCACACGCGATATACGTTATTTTATTTTGAAACCATTAGCTTTGAACTTTTGGCCAAACGGCTTCAACGCGCCGCCGCCTGCAGGATTCTTATGACATTGGCCGCACGGAAGCTTGGTCTGCGCCGA
>JBGPOB010000013.1:0-22633 GCA_041487815.1 Xanthobacteraceae bacterium
CGGCTTCATCAAGCTTTCAATAAACGTGGCGTCGTCGCTGGTCGGCAAATAGCGATCCGAAATTTTTGCCCATTCGGTATCGCTCATGATCGTGCCCTGTGGCGTCGCATGGACATTCCTGAATTCACCGATGTGGCGGTTGAAGGCGACATGCGGCAGCGACAGCCGATAGCTGATCCCGCAAGTCTCAATGATCTTGTTCCAGCGCACGATGCCATTCTCACAATCCGACGTGTAGTCGTCGCGCAGGCGCATGTTCAGCGCGGTCAGCGCCGGCTCTTCGACTCGGACAATGGCGCCGTTGACCAGCTTCAATACCGGATAAGAGGCGCTGGTCAGGCGGTGATCGTCGTCAATATGCGTTTCGCGAAATCGCCCCTTGAGCCCGGCATTGAAGGCATTGGCGGCGTTGGTCGAAACCTCGGAGCCAAACAAATCCAGTGACAGCGAATAGTGCAAGTTGAGCTTTTTCTGCACCGTGGGCAGGTCAATGACGCCGAGCGCACGGATCCCGCCAATATTATTGGCGTCCTCGATGCCGGCGTCCTTCATCGCTTCGCAGGTGCGTTGCACGACGCGGCGAATCCCGGTCTCGCCCACGAACATGTGGTGCGCCTCTTCGGTCAGCATGAATCGGCAGGTACGCGAGAGCGGATCGAAGCCGGACTGCGCAAGGCTTTCGAGCTGCATCTTGCCGTCGCGATCGGTGAAGAACGTGAACATGAAGAATGACAGCCAGTCGGGCGTTGCCTCATTGAAGGCGCCGAGCATGCGCGGCGCGTCCGCGCTGCCCGAACGACGGCGCAACAATTCATCGGCCTCCTCGCGCCCGTCGCGGCCGAAGTACTTGTGCAACAGGTAAACCATCGCCCAGAGATGCCGGCCTTCCTCGACGTTGACCTGAAACAGATTGCGCAGGTCATAAAGCGAGGGCGCGGTCTTGCCGAGATGGCGCTGCTGTTCGACCGAAGCCGGCTCGGTGTCGCCTTGGATAACGACCAGCCGGCGCAGCATGGCGCGAGATTCGCCGGGAATTTCCTGCCACGCTGGCTCGCCGAGATGCGCGCCGAAGTTGACCTTGCGGCCCTCCTCCTTGGGCGCGAGCAGGATTCCCCACCGATAGTCCGGCATTTTGACGTAGCCAAATTTGGCCCAGCCTTTGGGATCGACGGAGACCGCGGTGCGCAAATAGACGAGCGATTCCTGGAAGCCTTCCGGGCCCATGTCTTTCCACCAGTTGAGATAGCCCGGGTGCCAGCTTTCAAGCGCGCGCAAAACCTGCCGGTCGTCTGCGAGCCCGACGTTGTTGGGAATTTTGGTCGAATAATCTACGCTTTCGATGCCGCTCATCGCCTACTCCTTCGGCGCTCCGATCCAGAGCGCAAAAATGCCGCGCGGTTGATCTAGGCACGCCGCATGTCAAAGTTTGCTTTTTGCCCGCTGCCATAGCGGCGCAACGCGCCTTCTTTGCCGACCGCGTTGGGACGCTGGAAAATCCAGTTCTGCCACGCCGACAGCCGCGCGAAAATTTTCGATTCCATCGTTTCAGGTCCACCGAAGCGAAGATTGGCCTCCAGGCCGGTCAACGCGTCGGGCGAGAAGCTGGCGCGTTCCTCGATGAACACGCGCACCTCGTCTTGCCAATCGATATCATCGCGCGCAAATGTCACCAGCCCAAGCCTTTCCGCCGCCTCGGCTTCAAACCTGACGCCAACTTGGGCCGCGAGCCTTTCGACTTGCGCCGGATCGGCGAGAAACCGCGATTGCAGCCGGGTTAACCCATTGCACATCGGCAGCGGGCCGAAATTGATCGCGCTCAAGGCGAGCGCTGCGGGCGGCTTGTTATCGCCTTCCCGCCGGCCAATCAGCATATAGGCGCGGTCGCACGCGAACACGATTTCAGCCAACGATCCGGCAAAACAAGCGCCGGGCTCGATCATCGCAACAAGGCTGCGCGATGTGACGTCAATGCGCTTGAGAACGCATTTCCACAATTGCCGGATTTCATGGGCGAGCCAATGCGCCTTGTTGGCTTCCAGGAACGCATCGTAAGCGAGGACGGTGTCGATATCGCCGGCTGACTTGAATATCAGCGTGCCGATGTCAAATTCATTGTTGCGCAGATGAAGTATGGCGTCGTCGAGCTCGCGCGCGATTTGCAACGGCCAGAACGCCGCACCGCGTGCCGCCATTACGTCCGGCCCGCCCGGCGCAGGTTCGTTTGGACCGGCAAGCGTAATAGTCGCCGTGCGCTGGCTGCGGTCGATCGCGACATTGACGAATTCGTACTCCACGGATGAATCCGCGATAATGCGGCGTAATGGCGAAAGCCGAATTCCCTGTTGCGGCCCCTTGCGGGCTGACCGGCTGACGAGTTCCTTCGCGCATTCAAGTGTTCGTGCATCCAACCTTGATTGCGGCACAACCTCATCGACCAGCCGCCATTCGACCGCGCGTCGGCCCTTGATACCCTCCTCGATCGTGCAGAACACGTCGGCAAGATCGCGCCTGACTTTGCGTTTGTCCGTCAGTCGCGTCAGCCCGCCGGTGGCTGGCAGCACGGCGAGCAGCGGTAGTTCCGGCAGCGCCACGGCCGAGGAACCGTCATCGACCAGGATGATATGGTCTGCGGCAAGCGCAAGTTCGTAGCCGCCGCCGGCTGCCGTTCCGTTGATCGCGCACACGAAGCGGATGCCCGAATGCGCGCTTGCATCCTCGATGCCATTACGCGTCTCGTTGGTGAACTTGCAGAAGTTGACCTTGTGGGCATGCGAGGCGCCCGCCAGCATGCGAATGTTGGCGCCGGCGCAAAACACGCGGTTCTTGGCGGAACGCAGGATAACTGCCTTGACGGCGGGATGCTCGAACCGCAACCGCCGCACTGCATCGGCCAATTCGATATCGACGCCAAGATCGTAGGAATTGAGCTTAAGCTGGGTGCCTTCAAACAACCCGGCGCTTTCGTCGACATCGAGCAACAACGTGGCAATGTCGCCGTCAACCGCGAGCTTCCAATGCCGATAGCGTGTTTGGTCGGTATGAAAATCAATATAGCTCGCGCCATTTGCAAGCTTGGTTTCAGTCTGCGACATGGTTCACTGTCACACGTTTGGCCGAACTTCGAAAGCGGGCAGACCTTAATCCGTGATCACGCAGCCGGCTCATAGGTCCCGAGCAGCCGCTTTGCAAATTCCGCAATCGACCTCACCGTAAGATCAGGCGCGTCGCGATGGGGCGCGTGCTTGACGCCATCGAGCATGACGACGTCGACGGGGTAGTGACATTTGTCCCTTGCGACGGTGATCTGGCGGGAGGTGCCATATTGGTCGTCGGTTCCCTGCAGGATCAGCATTGGCGTGCGAATGTACTCCAGAAATCCGACAATGTTCCATTGACGAAATTCAGGATTGAGCCAAGCGTTGTTCCAACCCTTGAAAGCCACATTGACGTGCTTGTGCCAGCGCGCGAGCTTTTTTTTGAGATCTCCGCTGCGATAGGCCTTTTTTGCCTTGGCGATTTCGGCCAGGCCGACGTCTTCGGTGAAAAAATGCGGCGCGATCAACGCCAGACCGCGAATGCGATGGTCCTGAACGCTGCCTGCGTAGATTACTGCGATCGACGCGCCATCGGAGTGGCCCACCAGAATGCCCCGGCGGAAGCCAATGGCCTTGAGCACCTTTGGCAAGGTCTTTTGCGCCTCTTGGTGCATGTAGGTCAGCGGCCGTGGCAGGCTGACGGGACTCGACGCGCCATATCCCGCACGTGAGTACGCGAAAACGCTCATTTTTGTCGCAGCCGCGAGCTTTTCCGGAAAATCGCCCCACAACCCGACGCAACCAAGCCCCTCGTGCAACAGAATGAGGGTCGGTGCCTTTACCGGGGGCCTACCGACCAGGCGATATTCAAGTCGTTCGCCGTCGAGTTCGATAAACCCTTTGGCAGGCAAGACGGGTAGTTTGGTCATCGCAATTTGAAGCGCTGAATTTTTCCGGTCGCGGTCTTCGGCAGGCTCTCCACGATCTCGATCCAGCGCGGATATTTCCAGGCGCCGATTCGGCCTTTGACGTGTTTCTTCAGCGCCGCGTCGAGACCTTCGCGGCTGGCGCCCTGCTTGAGAATAACAAACGCCTTCGGCTTGGTGAGCCCGTCAACATCTTCGGCGGCGACGACAGCCGCCTCCAGCACGGCGGCGTGACTGACGAGCGCCGACTCCACCTCGAACGGAGAAACCCATTGTCCGCTCACCTTGAACATATCGTCGGTGCGGCCGCAGTAGGTGTAGCGGCTGGCCGAATCGCGTGTGTACTTGTCGCCGGTGCGCGTCCACTCGCCTTCAAACGTCGCGCGGGTTTTTTCGCGTTGGTTCCAATAACCCTCCGCCGCCGACGGTGCGCGCACCAATAGTTCGCCGATTTGTCCAGGAGCGACTTCGTGGTTGTTTTCGTCCACCAGCCGCAGCTCATAGCCGGGAACGGCAACGCCAGACGTGCCATACATGACGTTGCCGGGGACGTTTGACAGAAATATGTGTAGCAGCTCGGTGGAACCCACGCCGTCGAGAATGTCGACGCCGAACCGGCTTTTCCAATTTTTCCCGATATGCTCCGGAAGCGCTTCGCCGGCGGAAACGCACAATCGCAATCGCGGCGAACCCTTCTCCTGTGCCAACGACGCATCGCCTAGCATTGCCGCATAAAGCGTTGGCACGCCAAAGAACAAGGTTGGCTTATGCTTCTTCAGATACTCAAACATCAACGCCGGCGTCGGTCGATCCGGATTAAGCACCGTCGTCGCGCCAACCGACATCGGAAATGACAGCGCGTTGCCTAGCCCATAAGCGAAAAACAGCTTGGCGGCGGAAAAACAAACATCGTCTTCGCGGATGCCAAGGACAACCTGAGCGTAAAGTTTTGCGGTCGCCATTGGGCTCGTATGCACATGCTTGGCGCCTTTGGGAACGCCGGTCGAGCCGGATGAGTAGAGCCAAAACGCCGGTTCGTCCGCATGCGTCGCGACCGTCGCAAAGTCGGCGGGTTGCTTTGCAAGTTCATGCGCAAAATTGACGCTGCCGTCCAAAGCGGCGTCACCGATGACGACAACATTTTCGAGATTAGGCAGGCCACGAATAATAGGCGCGAGATTTTCAAGCAACGAGCCTGAAACAAATAGCGCCCGCGCGCGCGAATCCGACAGCATGTAGGCGTAGGTCTCGCTGCCGAGCGCGGTGTTGAGCGGGATCGGAACGATCCCTGCCAGCATCGCACCAAGAAACACGACCGGAAGTTCGATCGTATCCAGCATGATCATGGCCACACGATCCTCGCGCCCGATGCCAAGCGATTGCATCAAATTCGCCGCGCGCCGCGCTTCGGCGGCAAGTTGTTCGTAGGTCACGCTGCGGGAAGGATCAATATACGCAATCTTTTTGCCGCGCCCGACTTTGAGATTGCCCTCAAGCAAGTCCGCCGCGGCGTTGTATGATTTGGATTGATTCATGCCCGACGCCCTATTGCGATCGTCACGAGGTTACAGACCGATATATTTTCGGACAAGTTCGCTATTGGACAGCAACTCATCCGGCGTTCCCAAAAAGGCGATTTCGCCTCGGAACAACACAATCGCGCGCCGAACGATGCTTGCAAGCCGTTGAACATCCCGGTCCACAATGATGGCGCTCACGCCGCTGGCGCAGATTTCAGCGAGCGTACGCCAAATTTCGCGTGCGACCAGAGGCGCCAGGCCTTCCGTTGCTTCATCGACCAGAAGCACCCGCGGATTGGTCATCAGCGCCCGACCAATCGCCAGCATTTGCTGCTCGCCACCGGATAGCTGCTTGCCGCCATGCCCAAGGCGTTCGGCGAGCCGCGGAAACAGCGCCAGAACGCGATCTAGCGTCCATCCCGGCGACAACTCCCCTGGGCGGGCGCACATGACGAGGTTTTCCTTGACGGTCAAGGTGCCGAAGATTTCGCGGCCCGCAGGCACATAGCCGATTCCGCGGCGCGCAATGACATGAGCCGGCATTGCGGCAAGATCCGTTCCCGCCATCGTCACTATCCCGCCGCGTATGGGCGTAAGCCCCATGAGGCCGCGCAATAGCGTGGTCTTGCCCATGCCGTTGCGGCCCAGCAGCGCAATGATCTCACCGGCGGACAACAAAAATGACAGATCGCGCACGACCGGAACTTCGCCGTAGGCAGCCGAAAAACTCCGAACATCGAGGATTGCAGTCATGGCTGGTCCGCGAGTCCCAGGTACGCCTGTTGAACGACCGCATTTTCGCGGACTGCGGCTGGCGTTCCGCTCGCGATCACGCGGCCGTTGTCCAGAACCGTGATGCGGTCGGCGACAGCAAAAACAGTATCGATGTCGTGCTCTATGAGCATGATGGCGCAAGTGCGCTTGAGGTTTTCCACCAAGGCGACGACATGGCGGCTCTCATCGGCGCCAAGGCCAGCGAGCGGTTCATCCAGCAGCAGGATTTTAGGTTCGAGCGCCAGCACCGCCGCGATTTCGAGCCGGCGCTTTTCGCCGTGGCTGAGCATGTCGGCGACAATTTCCGCGCGGTCTGCGAGACCAACCCGGGCGAGCGCGGAGCGCGCCAATTCGGATACGGATGCATTTGCGGCCAAAGGCGCAAGCATTCCGGCAAGCGATGCCTTGTGACGGAATGCGGCAAGTCGCACCATATCGATGGCGGAAAACCCTCCGATGATCGCGCTGCGCTGGTATGTACGGCCGACGCCAAGCCGCGTGCGCGCTTCAACGCTCGCGCCAGTGACGTCTTTCCCCATTACGAGAACTTTTCCGGTCGTTGCTTTCAGATCGCCGGCAAGGGTCGCAAGAAATGTTGTCTTGCCGGCTCCATTCGGACCGATGACCGCATGGATTTCGGCGTGATGCAAATCCAGGTCGATGCTGTCCACGGCGAACAATCCGCCGAATCGCTTGCTGACATTCACCGCGCGCAACAAGACTTCAGACATGCTGTTCCCGACCAATTCGCAGCCAGCGCGCGGCATAAGGAACAATGCCATTCGGCGCAACCAGAACAACGGCGACGATGATCAGGCCGACCCCGACGAGCCAATGCTCAGTGATCCGCTGCAGCACTTCCTCAGCCAACAGCAGCAATACCGCCCCAATAATCGGGCCCGACGTGGTTTCCTTGCCGCCGATCAGCACCATGACGAGCACGATCGCCGAGGCATGCCATGCGAGGAGCTGCGGCGCTACGAATCCATGCTGGGCGGCGGTGAGATACCCCATGGCGCCGGCCATGGCGCCGGATACAACGAACGCGACCAGCCGAATGCGATAGGCCGAGTAACCAAATGCGCGCGTACGTTCCTCATTATTGCGTGCGCCAACCAGGATGCTGCCGAACGCGGCGTGTCGGAGCCACCAGCAAATCCCCACGATACCGCACACCGTTGCATAGACGAGCCAATAAAAATTGGCGGCGCTGTCGAACGACATCGCGCCCCACGGCAATATCAACTCCGGTCGAAAGTTGACGTAGGCTCCGTCCGAATTTCCCGCAATCCCGGCGTCATTGAAAAAATGATAGCCAAGCTGGCCAAACGCCAGCGTCATCAGGATAAAGTACAAACCACGTGAGCGGATCGAGATTGCGCCTACGACGGCGGCCAGCATCGCGGCTCCGGCAATCGATAACAACGCCGTCGAAACAAGATTGGCGGGGGATGATTGCGGGGCCGTCAACGCCAGAAGATAGGCCGCGAGCCCATAGAATGAGGCATGACCGAGACTTGTGAGACCGCCGGGACCGACGACAAATCCCACCGCGACCGCAAATCCGGCCTGAATGGTAATCGTGGTCGCGAACTTGATCTCGTAGCCGGTCAGGACGAACGGCACGGTCGCCGCCGCCACGGCACAGACAACCAGTACATTTCTATCGATGCGTTCGAGCTGCGCATTCATGCGCCGCCGCCCCGGACCAGTCCCTGCGGCCGTACGATCAGCACCGCGATCATCGCGGCATAAACGAGAAACGCCGCGTAATTCGGCAAGAATTGCTTGCCGAAGGAATCGACAAGACCCAGCAGCAACGAGCCGGCGAGCGCGCCGCTAAGCGATCCGATGCCACCGAGCACGATGACAACGAACGAAAGAATTAGGACTTGGTCGCCCATGCCGGGATAGACCGAAGCGATCGGCGCCGCGATAACGCCTGCCAGGACGGCGCAGGCGATGCCGACCGCGGTTACCCCGACATAGGCGATGTTCGCATCGACACCCATCGCCCGCGCGATGTCGCGATTTTCCGCGCTCGCGCGCAGCATCATTCCAATACGTGTCTTCGCCATGACAAGCCAGAGCGTCGCTACGAAAAGAACACCAATCGCGCATACGAACAAACGATAGGCGGGATATGCGAATGTCTCGCTCAGCGGCATTGAGAACGCGAGCACACCAGGCGTTTCGATGCCGTGCGGATCGTTTCCGAAGATGACGCGCTGGCCCTCGTTGATCAGAAGAATCAATCCAAAACTCAGCAGCACCTGCGATAGATGGTCCGCACCCTCAAGCCGCGACAACAAGAATCGTTCAAGCGCGGCGCCGAGCAGTAGTCCGAGCACCAGCCCGATCGGCAATGCGAGCCAAAAGCTGGCGAATTGCTGGACCACCGCAAACGCCAGATAGGCGCCCACCATATAGAAGGCACCGTGCGCGAGGTTGATGACGCCCATGACGCCGAGCAGCAAAGTAAGTCCCGACGCGACAAGATAGAGGATCAGCGCATATTGGATCGCGTTGAGCAGCTGGATGAAAAAGAAAAACGGCGACATGACAATTTGTGATCTTAATGATTCACGATCTTGCGTCGGCTTGTTTCATTGAAACATCATCGACATCCCGGCCCCGCCGCGATGAGCAGCGTATCTGCAAGTCAAGGTACGCCATACCCCTCGAAGTCCAGCACATGACGTCGAAAAGTTGCAAACTTTTCGGAAAAGTTCTTGCCCAAAATCAAGACTTCGGCGGCGGCAAGCCAGTCGACGTTAAATTGATCCGGCGCTCGTATCCGGCGCCAGGCGGCATTGCAAACATTCGCCGCCGGACATCGACCGGGGAATTCGCACCCTGACATTGATCGTCCGGCGTCGCCACGCTGTTCGACGCCAGCTGTCGAATTGCTGCTTACCTAATTGTGGTTATACCATCTTGCAGCCGGTTCCGGGGTCGGCGAGCGCCGCATGCGCAACTTTGACGTAGGCGTTCTTGCCGTTCTTCACCTCGCGCAGATAGATATTCTGGACTGGATTCTGCGAAGTGGAAAACGACATTGGTCCGCGTGGCGAGTCGATTTTGGCGGCCCGCATCGCTTTGTACATGGCGTCGACCGCCTTGAAATCGCCCTTGACCGCATCCATGCCGACCGCGAGCAGCGCCGCCGCGTCATAGCCCTGCACCGCATAGACGTCGGGCTGCGCGCCATAGCGCTTTGCATATTCGGCGCGGAATGTCTTATCGGCCGGAATGTCGAGGTCGTCGGCGTAATGCAGCGTGGTCTTGAGGCCATCGGCCGCTTCGCCCTGCGCCGGCAACGTGCCGTCGGTGAGGAAGCCCGGACCGTAGAGTGGCACGGATTTCTTCAAGCCCGCCGCGGCGTAGTCCTTGACGAACTTGACCGCGCCGCCGCCGGCAAAGAAAGCGAACACGCCGTCCGGCTTCCTCTCGGCGATCTGCGTGAGGAAGGACTGGAATTCGACCTCCGGGAACGGCACAAAAAGCTCGGCATCTACGCTGCCGCCAGCGCTGCTGAAGCCTTCCTTGAAAGCCGCGGCCATTTCTTCGCCGGCCGCGTATTTCCAGGTGATGGTCGCCGCCTTCTTGTGTCCGGCATCCGCCATCACCTTGCCCATTGGAAAACAGGGCTGCCAATTGGTGAAGGAGGTGCGGAAAATGTTGGGAGCGCACTGCGCTCCCGTCGCCGCGCCGACGCCGGCGTTGGGAATGATCATCAGCTTGCCGGATTCGCGGGCAATTTTCACCATGCCCATCTGCACGCCGGAATGCACCGTGCCCACGACGACATCGACCTTTTCGCGGTCGACCAGCTTGTTCATATTGTCGACGGCCTTCGACGGTTCGGCCTGATCGTCGACTGTAACGTATTCGAGCGCACGGCCGCCGAGCTTGTCGCCCTTCTCCGAAACATACTGACGGAACGCCTGGTCGATGTTCTTTCCGAGCGCCGCATAGGTACCCGTGTAAGGCAGCATGAAACCAACCCGGAGCGGTGCGCCTTGCGCGATGGCGGGCATCGGGAAGCCCCGTACGGCAAGGCCGGTTGCGACAGCGCCTCCCGCGATCTTGAGTGCGGAGCGACGGTTGACCAATAAATCGAACTTACGCATTGCGTTCCTCCCAGTTGCCCTTGACCCCTATGCGCCGCACCAGCACGGCCGCATCGGTCATATTTCTTGCCGGACCCAGACGCCCGCGCTGGATCGCCAGGATTGAATTTTTATACTTAACTACGTCGCAGGGCAAGAATTCACGGCCACGGCGCGCTACTTTCGGCGACCCGCGCGGAGCGAGACCGATGAATGATCCAGTGCCGAAATCTGCCCATGAGATCACCGTTGAGGATTGCGCATGTCCGCGACCGGACGGGACCACAATGCTGGTACGCGTCGTCCGGCCGCGAGGACGCGGGCCCTTCCCGGCGCTAATCGACGTTCATGGCGGCGGTTGGATCATGGGCGATCGTCGTCAAAATGCGGTGATCGACGACGCCTTGGCCGCCTCCGGCATTGTCGCGGCGGCACCCGAATTTCGCATGCCGCCAGAGGGCCGCTATCCAACATCGATCGCCGATGTGCATCTTGCTATTCGCTGGCTCAAGGCCAACGTAGGTTCGTTTGGCAGCCAGCCCGATCTTGTCGGCGGTTTGGGCACCTCGAGCGGCGCCCACCAATTGTTGCTGTGCATGCTGCGACCGCACGATGCGCGGTACTCGGCTCTCGCCCTCGCACAGGATCCTGGCGCCGACGCCACGCTCGCGTATGCCGTGGCTTGCTGGCCGGTGGCCGACCCGCTGCGGCGCTTTCAGATGGCGAAGGAGCGTCAGATTAGAAATCTGCTCGATGCGCACGCCGCCTATTGGGCGGACGAAGCCGCCATGGACGACGGCAATCCACAGCGCGTGATCGAGCGCCGCGAACATGCGGCACTGCCGTCCCTGCTGGTGATTCAGGGCACCGGCGACGACAACTTGCCGGCCGACATGGCGTCGCGGTTCGTGTCGGCCTACCGGAATGCGGGCGGAAGCGTGACGCTGAGAGAGTTCGCTGGGCAGCCGCATGGGTTCATAACGCGCGATCCGAATTCGCAGGCGTCAATACAAGCGTTGGCAGCAATCGTGGCGTTTATCCATCAGCGTGCGTCGAACCGTCAGCGCGAATGAAAGATCGCAACCGGCTTTGCATCAATTTATCAATACAATTGTCTCCGCAATCACCGCTGGCCGCTCGCTGCCCTCGACCTCGACGACGCATTCGAACGTAAACCGAATTCCCGCGTTGGTGGGAAGCGCCTCCTTGAGCGTCTGGCTTAATCGGATGCGCGAATTCACCGGCACCGGAGCGGTGAAGCGCACGCGATTTGTGCCATAGTTGAATCCCTTGCCGCGCTGTTGAATGTGGTAGACCGTCTTCGACATTTGTGGAATCAGCGACAGCGTCAGGAAACCATGCGCGATTGTCCTGCCATCGGGCATCTCGCGGCGCGCGCGCTCGACGTCGATATGAATCCAGTTGGTGTCGCCGGTTGTATTCGCGAATGCATCGATCATCGCTTGATCGACGGTCAGCCACTCGCTGGTGCCAAGCTTCTGCCCGACGTAGCGCGCCAGCTCGGATGGATTCTCAACATTCAACATTGAATTGGCGCTCCCTACGCAGCCGCCTGCCACAAACGCTTCGATGCGATGGCCGCACCGTCAACCAGCGATTTTAACTTCTTGAAGGCAATCGCCGGGTCAACCTTGGAATAGCCCGCAAACGTTCCAAATCCGCAATCGGCGCCCGCGATGACACGTTCGCGGCCGACGGCATCGGCGAACCGCTCGATGCGTTGTGCGACCAGTTCGGGATGCTCGACGTAGTTGGTCGAGGAATCAAGAATGCCCGGGATCAGGAGCTTGTCGTCCGGCAGACGCGCGTCGCGCCACACTGTCCACTCGTGCTCGTGCCGCGGGTTGGCCGCTTCGAACGATATGGCTTGCGCCTTCGCCAGGCGAATTATCGGCATGATTTTCTCAAGGGCGATGTCATGATCGTGCGGCCCCTCGTAGTTGCCCCAACATACGTGCAAGCGAACCATCTCGGCGGGAACCTTTGCCAGCGCGTGGTTGAGCGCTTCGATATCGAACTCGGCACGTTTGAGAAATTCGCCTTCGCTCAAGTCCTGAAAGCCGGTGTGCCGGGACATCGCAAGGTCCGGACAATCGACTTGCAGCACGAACCCCGCAGCAACGATCGCTTCGTATTCCGGTGCAAGCGCTGCAGCAAGCGCTTCGATGTAGGCTTCGTGTGTAGGATAGTACTGGTTGCGCACAAAAGACGCGACTACGCCAGGCGACGCCGCGTTGAGAAATCCTTCGACGACATGCGCGCCGGAGAGCGCCGCGCGAAAATTCGCAATGTCCTTGCGCAACGCCGACGGGTCTTTTGGCGCCACCGGCGCGATGCAGCACACCCGACGAAAGGTTTGCGGCCCAAGGAATGCCGTCATTCGCTTGCGAAACTCCGGATAGTCCGCGAGGTCGAGATGCGGTTTTGTCTGGTATTCCCCGCCAAAACCGGCGTAGCGGTCCTTGATATAGGTCGCATAGCCGATCTTGCTGGTCTCGCCGTCGCTGACAACGTCGAGACCCAATTTCTCCTGGCGCTTGACGATGTCGGATACCGCGCGCGCCATGACGCGGTCGAATTCGGCTTCATCGTAGGGCTCGCCGCGCTCCTTGCGCAGGATCAGCGCAACCGCGTCATCGGGTCGCGGAAGACTGCCAACATGGGTGGTTAGAATGCGCTCGCGGCTGAATTTCATCAGATGGCCTTTCACCGGCATTGATTGCTCACGTAACAGTATGACTTTCGTGCCCCGCATGCCTAGCTCGCCCGGCGACATCTGGTAGGTTTTGGCAAGGCTTCCTTGAACGCGCCGCGCGCTCCGCCGGCGCGAACGATCGGATTTGATCGCACTGGCAGTTGCAAGTCCACGACTTGACGCTGCGCGCAGGTGTCGTGCACCCTGCCCGCAGTCAAAATTGCCGCTGCTTGCCGGGGGGCGCGGGCGTCGATGGCCAAGCTCGTCGAACACGAAGGCAAGCGTCTGCTGCATTTGGCCGGAATAGAGATTCCTGTTGGGAACGTCGCAACTGGCGTCGCCGAGGCAGCGGCAATCGCAGACAAGATCGGCTATCCAGTCGCCATTAAGGCGCAAATTTCAGCGGGCAATCGCGGCCTGGCCGGCGGCATCCTGTTTGCGACAAATGGCCAGGAATTGAACGAACGGGCCAGCGCTCTTCTTGGCCGAACCCTGCATGGGCGGCAAATCCAAAAAATTCTGATTGAGCAGTGGCTGAAAATCGAGGACGAACATTACCTCGGCGTCTTCTCCAACCCTTCAACCAAAACGCCTACCGTAATCTTTGCGCGGCACGGCGGAGTCGATGTCGAGGCAGCCCGACACGGCGATGGGGTCGCCAGTCACGATGTCGATTTGACAGTAGGCTTTCGTCAGCACCATGCGCTGGACATGCTCCGATTGGCCGGAATCTCGGGACGCACGCTCGCTCCCATGGCGCGCATGGCGGTTCAGCTCTATCGCGTCTACCGCGATTTTGACTGTACGCTAGCCGAGATCAACCCCGTCGCGATCACCGCGCGAGGTGCTGTCGCCGTGGACGCGCGTATCGAGCTTGATGACGACGCGCGCTTTAGACACGCCGACGTTGCCATCGACGACCATGACATCGAAATCGGCGACCGCCCGCGTACGGAGATTGAGCGAATAGCGGCGAAAATCGACGAATTCGACCATCGCGGCTCCGCGCACTTCATCCAGATCGACCCGACCGGCGAGCTGGCAAAAGCGCAAGGCAAGATTTCGATAGGTTTCGATGGAGTTGGCACGGGCGTGAGCCTTATCGCCCTCGACGAGCTCGTGTCGGAAGGATTCCTGCCGAAAAACTTTTGCGATTCTTCCGGTAATCCGACGGCGTCGAAAATGTACCGCATTACGCGCGTGATTCTCTCGCAGCCCGATATCGAGGGGTATGTGTTTGTAACTCCGCTTTCAAGCCAGCAGCTCGACAACACGGCGCGCGGGATCGTCAAGGCGTTCAAAGAGCTCTATCCCGACGGACAGCCCAACATTCCCTGCGTCCTGTGCTTTCGCGGCGCCTGGGACGAGACCGCGCTCGCCATGTTCGAACAGCATGGAATTGCGAAAAGCTCGCTCGTGCGCCTGCTGGGCCGCGACGCGACGGAACGCGACGTCGCGGTGGCGTTCCGGGAATTGCACCGCGCGTGGCGCGGCAGCACGCCGGTACACGCATCATGACGCGCGGCAAATTCAGCTTTTCCGTGTTCTCGGGCGGCGAGGTCGCGTTCGATCTCGACACCTGCTGGTCTTGTCCCAGCAAGGCCTGCGTGTCGGCGTGCAATGCACCCAATCTTGGCTGCGTCCTTGAACTCAAAGAAAATGTTCCTGCGCTCCGCGTGAGTGCCGAGGAGGCGGCACGCGGCGGCTGCGTCGAGTGTCTCGCCTGCGAGCTTGCGTGCGCCATCGACGGCAACGGGGGCATTTTGTTTTCGCTCCCGATGCCCGAGCTCGACGCCTACCTCGCAGAGATGACGGCGCAAGGCATGACGCCAGGCTTCAGGCGCGCATAGACGATGGCCATCCTGATCGATGAAAACACCCAGGTCGTCGTGCAGGGCATCACCGGGCGCGAAGGCCGGCTGCGCGCCAATCTGATGATCGATGGGGGAACCAATGTCGTCGCCGGCGTTACGCCCGGCCGCGGCGGCGAAACGTTCCGCGACCGAATTCCGATTTTCGATACCGTCGCCGCCGCGAAAGAAGCCTATCCCGGCATCAGTGCAAGCATGGTCGTCGTTCCGCCGGCTGCCGCGAAGGACGCCGCGCTGGAGGCTATTGCCGCGGGCATGCGCGTCATTCATCTTATGCCGGAACGCCTGCCGCATCAGGATATGCTCGAAGTCATTGCCTGGGCACGCAAGTCCAATACCGTGGTTATCGGACCCAATAGTCCAGGCATTCTCAGCGCGGGCAAGGCTTCCCTCGGCGGCCTTGGCGGTCGCATCGACATGATGCGCCTCGCCTTCAAGCCCGGACGCATCGGTATCATTTCCCGCAGTGGCGGAAACACGATGACGCTGGCGTATTATCTGATGAAATCGGGCCTCGGCGTCAGCACCGCCGTCGGGGTCGGCGGCGACGCCTTCGTCGGCACGTCATGGCGCACGCTGCTTGAATTGTTCGAGGCCGACCCCGGCACCGATGCGGTCGCCGCCTATGGCGAAATCGGCGGCACCAACGAGGAAGAAGCGGCCGAAGCCCTGCGGCAGGGCTTATTCACAAAACCGTTCGTGGTGCTGGTGGCCGGGCGTTCGGCACGCGAGGGAATGCGCTTCGGTCACGCCGGCGCCATCGTTTCGGCTTCGTCCGGCAGCGCCGCCGCCAAGGCTGACCAACTGCGCGGCGCCGGTGCGATCGTTCTCGGCCACCTGGACGAGGTTGGACCCAAAGTTGCCGAGGCGCTTTCCTCTGCCGGAAGGGGCGGACGTGTCTGAATTTGCGATCTCGATCGAGAACGTCTCGCACGCCTATGCGCGCCCTGACGAAGGCGCCGTCGCCACGCTCGACAATGTTTCACTCGGCGTACGCAAAGGCGAACTCTTGTGCCTGATCGGCCCCAGCGGCTGCGGCAAAAGCACGCTGCTCAATATTGTGGGCGGCCTCGTGCGACCAGCCAGCGGCACGATTAAGATCAACGGCAGGCCAATCATCGGCCCCTCGCCCAAGGACATTGCATTCGTATTCCAGGAAAACACGCTGTTTCCATGGAACACCGTTCGCGACAACATCAAGGTCGGGCTCGAATTCCAGGGCGTCCCGCCGGCCGAACGCAAGAACCGCGCCGAGGAGGCAATCGAAGCAGTCGGGCTTTCCGAATTTGCCCAGAATTATCCGCACCAATTATCCGGAGGAATGAAGCAGCGTGCATCGCTGGCACGCGCGCTGAGTCTGAGAACCGATATCTTGCTGATGGACGAGCCCTTTGCCTCCCTCGATGAGCAGACTCGAACGTATCTGGGAGAGGAGTTGTCGATACTGCTCGCGACCACGAACAAGACCATCGTGCTGGTGACGCACAGCCTGTCGGAAGCGGTTTTTCTGGCCGATCGGGTTGTTGTCATGACTGCGCGCCCGGCGTCGATCAAGGCGACGATCGAGGTTCCGGAATCGCATCCGCGCGAGCCCGGGTTCATGGCGTCGCCGCGTTTTGCGGAATTGCGCAACGAGCTTTACGCCCAGTTGCGCGCCGAAATCGAGAAGACCGTGGGCGGATTCGTCGGTAAGGCGGCGGCGCGCGACCGGGAACGCCGCGGAACGTCAGGGACTAGGAGCGACTCGGAATGAACGGTATTCGCGGCGACTGGCAGGCACGCGCGATTCAGGTGCTGTTCGTGGCGGCAATCCTATTGCTCTGGTATTATGTCAGCACTTCCGGTTTGGTTGGCGTTATTTTTCTGCCGCCGCTGCCGCGCGTCATCGACAAGTTCCTGCAAATCATTCAGACAGGCTCGCTCTACTACAATTTGGCTGTCACGGCATACGAACTGGCGATGGCATTTTCGATCGCCTCCATACTGGGGCTCTCGATCGGATATTTTGTGGGACGATCCCGCATTGCGGTGGTCATTTTTGAGCCGCTGCTGGCCGGGTTGTTTGCCGTGCCGATAATTGTCTTTCTCCCACTTTTCATCCTGTTCTTCGGCATCGATATGCAGTCCAAGATCGCGTTCGGTGCGACCTACGCGTTTTTTCCGATTGTGCTGAATGCGATCGGCGGCATCAGTCAGATTGATCCGCGGCTCATCATTGTGGCGCGATCGATGGGCGCGAACGAAGGACAATTGTTTCGCCGCGTCTTGTTGCCGGCCGCGCTTCCGGTGATCGCGACAGGGCTTCGCATCGGCTGCATCATCGGATTTTTGTCAATTCTAGGCAGCGAAATGATTGCAGGCCTTCGCGGGCTGGGCAGCCGCATCGTAACGCTCGCCGAGGGCATGAACACCGTCGAGATGTTTGCCTACATCATATTCGTCATCCTGATGGCGGCCCTCCTCAACGTCACCTTGACTCGCATGCAGGCGCGCTTCAGCGCACCGCGAGAGCAGCCATGACGGAAATTCCCGCAGCGAACGACGCGAGCAGTGCATCGTCAACCATGTTGCGCGCCGAAGCTGGGCGCTTGTTTCGTCGACATCCCGGTCTTGCCCGGATCGCTGTTATTATCGTGGCTACGCTTGCGTGGGAGGTGGCGGGCGACACCATCCTCGATCCCGACTTCCTCAGCCCTCCCTCGTCAATCATTCACGCGATGCCGCGCGTTTTTAGCGATGCCGGCGTCCAGAAGGCACTGTGGGCATCGTTTTATGAACTTGTTACCGCCTTCGTGATCGTGGTCATCGCCGGAATCGCCATCGGTCTGCCGATCGGATTGCACGGCTTCACGTTCCGCAGTTCGATGCCGCTCGTCCTACTCCTGTATTCCATACCTCAGGTAACCATCCTCCCGCTGTTCGTGCTCTACTTTGGTATCGGCGCCGGATCAAAAATTGCGTTTGGCGTCAGCCACGGGATATTCCCAATTATCTTGAACATCGTTGCGGGCGTGCAGAGCGTCGAACAAGCCCATCTCATCGCCGCCCGATCAATGGGCGCAACACGGTTCCAGTCGATCCGTCGCGTCGTGCTTCCGCATGTAACGCCGAGCCTATTTGCGGGCCTGCGCTTGGCAATGTCGGGCACGCTACTTGGCGTCCTGCTTGCCGAACTTTATGTTTCGACGGGCGGTATCGGTTATTACAGCCGGCTGTTCGCCGACAGCTTCGACCCGCCGGCGACATTCTCGCTGGTTGCGGTGCTCGCGTTTATGGCGATCGTTCTCAATGAAACCGTGCGAATTGCCGAGCGACGCGCATCATTCTGGCGCACCCATCGGACCTGACTCCACTGCTCGACATTTCGACGCCGGCAAGCGATCTCCCCTCCCGCGTGCGGAAGGGGAGGCTGACCGGGCAGCAAGAAGAATTATTGTACAAATTTAGTTGTAAACATTTGCTCGTCGGCTGGTTCCTGTTCGAGAATTTTCATTTCAACGAGCGATGTCTTGATGATTTTGATGGCTTCGGGATCGAACTTGCCATTGTCCTGAAGCATATCGATTTCCTCGTCATAGGCGCGGCTGATGATTTCCTTGTTTGACTTGAGGACGCGCGCCGAAATCTCGACGGTCTTTTCCTTATTCGCCTTCATCCAGGCAATAGTCTCGAACCAGCCGGCAAGAAACTGCTTGATCAGGTCCGGCTTCTTCGCAATCAGCTCATCGCGCGCAAAGATGACATGGGTATGGAACTTCGGCGCGAACGAACCCATGTTGGCGATGATTTTCGCTTCCTTGCGGTCAACAAGCAGATAACACGACTCTATTGCGAGCACGATGCCGTCCACCTGGCCCGTCTTGAAAGCCGCATAGTTGGTTTCAAAGCCGCCGAGCGGAACGCCGATCAGATCGTCAGGGCCCCAGCCCTGTACGATGGCCGCGCGCTTGAGCAGCCAATCCGTCAGCGAGCCGACAGTCGTGATCGCGAACTTCTTGCCCTTCATTTCCTTGATCGAGTTGTACGGTGAATCGGCCTTGATCACGATGCCAAGGTTTTTTGGCGGACCGGCAAACGCGGCAACGGCTTTTACAGGAACACCTTTGGATGCAAATCCCATCCCCGGCCCGCTGCCGAGGCCGAAGTCGATGCCGTCCGCGGCCATGGCCTGTTGCAGCTTGGCGTCGCCGCCAAAACTCGTGATTTCAACATTGAGACCATGCTTGGCCCAGATGCCGGTTTCTTGGCCGATATCCATCGGCGTGAATGTCCAGGCGATGGGCACGGCTTTTCCGACCCGGATCGTATCCGCGGCGATGGCGTGATTTGAGCCGAATACGACTGCAGCGGCCGCGACGATCACGGCCAGTGCGAAACGAGATACCGACTGTGCGTGCATTGCGATCCTCCCAGTACCGATTGTTATTGAATTTGATCCGGCAACATTGGACCCTATCCTACGTTCGCCGTCGAGACCTGTCCCGGCGCAATGTGAAGCATTCTACGGCGAAGCCCGACCGCCGTAATTGCTCAATCTGGAGCCGAGACATGACAACCTTGCGCAGCCGGGACAAAATAGGCGCGGGCATGTATGTGTTCGATATCCCATGGTTGTCGCAGCACGACGAAGATGTGATCGAACCCGGACAACCCATCATCGACCCGCATCATCATCTCTGGGATCGCGACAATTGCTATCTGTTCGCCGATCTGCTCGACGACACCGAGTCTGGCCACAATATTCGGGCGACGGTCTACATCCAGTGCCGGTCCATGTACCGCGCCGGCGGCCGGCCGGAATTGCAACCGGTCGGCGAGACCGAATTTGTAAATGGCGTCGCAGCCATGTCGGCAAGCGGCCACTATGGCGACATCCGCGCCTGCGCGGGCATCGTCAGCCATGCGGACCTGCGTCTGGGCATACGCGTGCGCGAGGTTCTGGAAGCGCATGCCGCCGCCAGCAGCCGTTTCCGCGGTATACGGTTCTCCACGCCGTGGGATGAACACGTGCAGCTCACGCTGCAGCGCCCCGACAAGGGCATTATGCGGGACGCGAAGTGGCGCGAAGGCTTTGCCGAGCTGGCCCCGCTCCGGCTGACGTTCGATGCGCTGCTGTTCCACACCCAGCTTGATGAGCTCACCGACCTGGCGCGCGCTTTTTCGCAGACGACGATCGTCCTCAACCACGTCGGCTGTCCGATCGGCCTCGGCCCCTACGCCGGCAAACGGGACGAGGTTTTCCAGAATTGGCGGGCCGCGATCACCGAACTCGCGCGGTGCGACAATGTCGTGGTGAAGCTTGGCGGATTGGGCATGCATATTTCAGGGTTCGAGTTCGACAAGCGGCCAAAGCCACCCTCGTCGGCTGAACTGGCGGATGCGTGGCGCCCCTACGTCGAGACGTGCATTGCCGCGTTCGGACCCAGCCGGGCGATGTTCGAAAGCAATTTTCCGGTCGACAAGATATCGTGCAGCTACAAGGTGATCTGGAACGCGTTCAAACGACTGGCCGCCGCCCATTCGCCCGACGAAAAATCCCAATTGTTTTTTGGCACGGCGGCGCGGGTCTATCGGCTGGCGGAAGCCGCAGCGTAAGCTGATCGGCGTTCTCATTCATTCGACCTGGAGAATACGGTGGAGGAATTCGCGGGCAAGGTTGCAGTCGTGACTGGAGCGGCGTCGGGAATTGGGCTTGGCCTTGCCCGAACCTTTGCACGCGCCGGCATGGCGGTCGCGATGTGCGATATTCGCGGCGACCGCCTGCGCGTGGCGCTTGAGGAAGTGCGGCCGCTGGGCCAAGGCCGCGCCATCGCCATCGAAGTCGACGTTTCAAAGCGCGCATCAGTGGAGAGCGCCGCGGAAACGGTCATACGCGAGTTCGGCAAAATTCATCTTGTCTGCAACAATGCCGGCGTGGTTTTGCGCGGCGCCTTGATAGAAAAGCTCGACGACTATGCCTGGAACTGGGTTCTCGGCGCAAACCTGTTTGGCGTCATTCACGGCATCCAGGCATTCGTTCCGCGAATTCGGGCGCATGGCGAAGGCGGTCACATCGTCAACACGGCATCGATGGCCGGCCTCTACGTCGGCGATCGCCAGACCGGCGCCTACGCGGCGTCAAAGTTTGCGGTCGTTGCACTTTCCGAGGCGCTGGCGCGTGATCTCGTCAACACCAATATTGGCGTATCGGTTCTTGCGCCTGCTGCGGTTAACACGGAAATCTACACCTCATCCGCAGCACGCCGCGGTGACCTTGGCGGGCCCAATCCCTATGCCGCGACGCCGGCCGACATCGCGGCCGGCTTGCATCCTGATGCGGTCGGGCGGCGCGTCATCGACGGCATACGGGCCGGGCAATTCTATTTGATCACTCACCCCGAAACACGATCCTGGATTGAAAGTCGCCATGCGCGCATCATGGCAGCCTACGATTTTGCCGATCAATGGAAGCGGAATCACCCCGACGCCTGAGCCCTGCGAAACCGCGGCGGGCGCCGGGCGTCGAAACTATTGCGGACGCGTGCAAAAAAGCGCACGAATTGCGCCAATAATTGAATGTTCGTAACGATCGTCCTGGGATTTCGACGGAGGAAGCGATGGACGCCAAGACGCCGCCCCGGCGCCTGCTGAGAAGCGATCTCGATCGTTTTCGCTTGCGCAACTTTTTGCAGGATTTGGTCGGTACGGATGAACTTGAAGTCCGCGAGGAGCCTGTCGAACTCGCCGACGTTGCAGCCATTCTTCATGGCAATCCCAAGGCCGTCTGGTTCCGGAGCGTCGGCGGCGCCAATCTCGAACTGGTCGGCAACGTGGCAGCCAGCAGGACGCGGCTCGCGCGCGCGTTCGGTGTCGCGCCCGATAAGCTGCTGCCGGAAATCCAACGCCGCCTGAAGATCGACCCGGAGCTCAACGAGCTTTCGCAGGATGAGGCGCCGGTGCAGGAGGTCGTTCTCACCGGCGGCGACGCCGATATCACCAGGCTCCCAGCGCACCTACAGCACGGGTTGGACGGCGCGCCGTACATTTCCGCCTCCATCGACTATTGCATCGATCCGCGCACCGGGATCACCAACTCCGGCATGCGGCGGCTGATGCTGCGGGGTCCGCACGAGGCCGGGATCGACCTCAATGCGCCCAGCGATTTGCGGGCGATCTATCAGGCGGCTGTCGCGCGTGGCGAGAAGCTGCCGATCAGCTTCGTGGTCGGCGCGCATCCGATCGACACGCTATCGGCGACCATGCGCATTCCCGTCGACGAACTCGGCCTCGTGGGATCGTTGCGCGGCGGCATTCTGCCGGTCGTCAAATGCCGGACGAACGACATTCGTGTTCCCGCCGACGCCGAACTCGTCATTGAAGGCTATCTCGACGAGCGCGGCTACGCCGAGAAGGAAGGACCCTACGGCGAGTACCTCGGTTATTATGGCGTCGTAAAGCAAAATCCCGTGTTTCATGTCACCGCAATCACGCATCGCCGTGATGCGGTGTTCCAGACCGCGACGATCAGCGGTGGCCGCATGGATATGACCGACACATCCAATCTCGAAGCCCTGCGCACGGAATTGAACGTCTGGCGGGCGCTCGAAACCGTCGTGCGCGAACCGGTCGCGGTCTATGCGCCGGTTGCCGCGGGCGGCGCGATGAGCGTGCGCTTTTCGATGCGCGCACGCTATCCCGGC
>JBGPOB010000014.1:0-22418 GCA_041487815.1 Xanthobacteraceae bacterium
CGCAAGGGGCGAGGCATCTATGAAAAAGAAAACTGGATCGGTCCCCGCGTTCAAGTCGGAAGCGCAGGAGCGTAAATTCTGGGAGACTCACAACTCGGCGGACTATGTCGATTGGAGCAGGGCCGAGCGCGCGCGCTTCGCAAACCTGAAGCCATCGACGACCGCGATTTCGCTGCGCCTTCCGCTCGGGCTTCTGGAGCAGATCAAGGTCGCCGCCAACAAGCGCGACGTGCCGTACCAGTCGCTCATCAAGATGTGGCTGGCGGAGAAGGTGGGGTGAGAAAAGCTACCGCGTAAACTTCTTGTACTTGATCCGATGCGGGATCGTCGCATCGGTCCCCAGCCGCCGCATCTTGTCGGCCTCGTAGTCTTGAAAATTGCCTTCGAACCACTCGACGTGGCTGTTGTCCTCGAACGCCAGGATATGCGTCGCGATGCGGTCGAGGAACCAGCGGTCGTGGCTGATGATGACGGCGCAGCCGGCGAAATCCTCCAGCGCCTCCTCGAGCGCGCGCAGCGTATCGACGTCGAGGTCGTTGGTTGGCTCGTCGAGCAGCAAAAGGTTCGCGCCCGACTTGAGCATCTTGGCGAGATGCACGCGGTTCCTTTCGCCGCCGGAGAGCGAGCCGACCTTCTTCTGCTGGTCGGCGCCCTTGAAATTGAACGTCGCGCAGTAGGCGCGCGAATTGACTTCGCGCTTGCCGAGCAGCAGCACGTCTTGGCCGCCGGAGAGTTCTTCCCAAACGGACTTCTTGCCGTCGAGCGTGTCGCGCGACTGGTCGACGTAGCCAAGCTTGACCGACTCGCCGATCTTGATGGTTCCCGTGTCGGGCTTCTCCTGGCCCGTGATCATGCGGAACAGCGTGGTCTTGCCGGCGCCGTTCGGCCCGATGACGCCGACGATGCCGCCGGGGGGCAGCTTGAAGGTGAGATCGTCGATCAAGAGGTTGTCGCCATAGGCTTTGCTCAGGCCCTCGAAGTCGACGACGTTCTGGCCGAGCCGCTCGGTGACCGGGATGACGATCTGGGCGGTCTGCGGTCCCTTTTCCGACGCCTTGGCGAGAAGCTCATCGTAGCGCTGGTAGCGCGCCTTCGACTTGGCCTGGCGCGCGCGCGGCGAGGCGGCGATCCATTCCTGCTCGCGCGCCAGCGTGCGCTGATGCGCGGCTTCCTCGCGGCCCTCCTGCGCGAGCCGCTTCTGCTTCTGCACCAGCCAGGATGAATAGTTGCCCTCGTAGGGGATGCCGCGGCCGCGATCGAGCTCCAGAATCCAGCCAGTGACGTTGTCGAGAAAATAGCGGTCGTGGGTGACGATCAGGATCGCGCCGGGATATTTGCGCAGGTGCCCTTCAAGCCAGGCGATGCTTTCGGCATCGAGATGATTGGTTGGCTCATCGAGGAGAAGGAGCTCGGGCTGCTCCAGGAGGAGCCGGCACAGCGCCACCCGGCGCCGCTCGCCGCCGGAGAGCTGGGTCACCTCGGAATCATCGGGCGGACAGCGCAGCGCCTCCATCGCCTGGTCGACCTTGGAATCGAGATCCCACAGGCCCTTGGCCTCGATCTCGTCCTGCAGCTTGGTCATCTCGTCGGCGGTTTCGTCGGAATAGTTGGTTGCCAGCTCGTTGTAGCGGTCAAGCACCGCCTTGGCGGGCGCGACACCGTCCATCACGTTCTCGCGCACGGTCTTGGAACCGTCGAGCTGCGGCTCCTGCTGCAGGTAGCCAACGCGCGCCCCCTCCGCGACCCAGCCCTCGCCGGAAAATTCCTTGTCGATGCCGGCCATAATGCGCAGCAAGGTCGATTTGCCGGACCCGTTGACGCCGAGCACGCCGATCTTGGCGTCGGGATAAAATGACAAGTTGATATTCTCGAGCACCTTGCGGTTGCCCGGATAGGTCTTCGACAGACCCTGCATGTGATAGATGAACTGACGGCCGTTCATAGCGCCCCATAAGCCCATATTTTTCGGAAGAATCTGCGCTGATGTAGCGATCCGCCAAGCTGGGGGCAAGCGGCAGCATGCGATTTCTCAAAACCGCTAAACCGCGCATTGCCGGTAAAAATTTGGAAAGCCTGTTATGCGGAAGCCCACGCGACGCCGACGATTGTCAGGCGGTCTTAACGAATCCGGGTGCAAACACGGTGCACGCGCGTCGGCGTTAAGGTTTCAGCGAATGAGCCTGAAGCAGGCAGCGCAGGTTGCAGCGTTGGAATTCGGTCATGACGAAGGCGGCACGAACCCAAAATCTGATCGCGACGCTGGCGGCGCTGTGGCGCTCGCTGGCCGCGGACCTGTCCGGGCAGTACCGGCCGGAACGGCACTACATGCGCGGCCCGGGACCGAAATGGCGCGAAAAACACGCGCCGGCCCTCGCCGACGACGGTAGCCGCGTGCCGTCAGTCGAAGTTCCGGCCTAGGTTCGTATCCAGTTTCCTCGCACGCGTGCGGATTGCGCGGCCAACCGATAGACCGGATGGCTTACGCGCGGCCCTAAGCCGTGCGAACATCGTGCATCGAGCCATGCCAACGATGCCGATGCATCTCCCCAACGCCACCACACTAATCGCCGCCGCACTGGCTGCCTTGGTGCAATTCACCGCCCCCTTGAATGCTCAGGATGCGGCCGACTACCCCAGCCAGCCCATCCGCATTATCGTTTCGGTGCCGGCCGGCGGCGGGGTGGACACCGCGACGCGCATTGTTGCGGACGAGCTGCGCCAGCGCCTGGGCCAGCCGGTGATCGTGGAAAATCGCGGCGGGCAAGCTGGTAATCTCGGCGCCGAAGCGGTTTTCGCGGCACCACCGGACGGCTACACGCTGCTCGCGTCGCAGCCCTCGCCGCTGACCGTCAACGCGCTCATCTACAAGAAACTCAATTTCGACCCGGCCGCGCTGGTGCCGGTTGCGATCATGACATCGATCCCCAACGCCCTCGTCGTCCGCTCCGGGCTGCCTGCAAACTCCGTCGCCGAATTCATCGCCTATGCCAAGGCTAATCCCGGCAAATTGAACTATGCATCGCAAGGCACCGGCACGACATCGCATCTCACCGCCGAGTTGTTTCAGACGCTGACTGGCACCAAGCTCGTGCATGTACCCTACAAGGGTACGGCGCCGGCGCTCAACGACCTCGTCGCCGGCCATGTCGACGTGATGTTCTCGGAAGTGGCCTCGGTGCTCGAACTGCACCGGGCGGGGCGCGTGCGCATTCTCGCGATCGCCACCGAAAAACGTTCGGCGCTGGCGCCGGAAATTCCGACGCTGATCGAGGTGGGCCTTGCAGATTTCGTCTCGGGGACATGGAACGCGATCACGGCACCCCCCAAGACACCGGCTGAAATCGTCGCCAGGCTCAACGGCGCCATTGTCGAGGGACTGCGGGCGGACGACGTCGCCGGGCGCCTGCGCCAGCTCAACATGCAAGCCGAAAACCTGAATCCGGCACAGGCGGCTTCATTCATCGCCGCCGATACGCGGCGCTGGACGGCGGTGATCCGCGCGGCCAGCATCCCGGCGCAGCAATAACCCCGCTTCATCATCCACCGAGAGCCATGCCATGTCCCACCGCTGTGCCGTGCTTGACGACTACCAAAACGTCGCCCTGAAATCCGCCGACTGGAGCCCGGTCAAGAACGACCTCGACATCCGCGTCTTCAATCAGCCGCTCGGCGGCGATGACGCGGTCATCGCAGCGCTCAAGGGCTTCGCCATCGTTTGCGCCATGCGCGAGCGGACGCGATTTTCCCGCCGCATCATCGAGGCCCTGCCGGACCTCAAGCTCCTCATCACCACAGGCATGCGCAACGCCGCAATCGACATCAAATCCGCCGCGGATCGCGGCGTCACCGTCTGCGGCACTGGCAATGTCGGCAATCCGACCGTCGGCATCGCCGTTGGACTGATGCTTGAACTGACGCGGCGCATTGGTTTTGAAAACGCGCGCATGAAGGCCGGCGAGCCCTGGCAGATTACGCTCGGCAGCGACCTTGACGGCAAGACGCTCGGCGTCGTCGGCCTCGGGCGGCTGGGCGCGCGCGTCGCGGCGGTGGGCCGCGCACTCGGCATGCGCGTGATTGCCTGGAGCCAGAACCTGGCGCCCGAACGCGCGCGCGAGGCCGGCGCCGAAGCAGTCTCGAAGGAGGACCTGTTCCGGCAGGCGGATATCGTCACCGTCCATCTGGTGCTGAGCGAGCGGTCGCGCGGCCTGATCGGCAGCCGTGAGTTCGGCCTGATGAAGCCGACGGCCTATATCGTCAATACCGCGCGCGGGCCGATCATTGAGGAACCGGCGCTTTTGGCCGCGCTACGCGAGCGGCGCATTGCCGGGGCCGGCCTCGACGTTTTCGATAGCGAGCCACTGCCAATCGACCATCCACTGCGCCGGCTCGACAATGTCGTGCTGACGCCCCACCTGGGCTACGCCAGTGTGGAAAACTACGCCGTCTATTTCCGCGACACCGTCGAAGATATCCGGGCTTTTCTTGACGGTAACCCGATAAGGGTAATTGCCGCAGGTTGACCGGAATGGAAAAATATGCGGCAAAGTCCACGACACGTGCCGTCGTTGGGATTTCGATCCTTGAAAGCGCCACAAACCTGGGCCCGATCAAGAGTTGATTGAATCCCCAACTTCCGGCAGTTTAACAACAAAGGGTGTCAGGATCGTCGAGGTGGGCGAGGATCCTGTAAAAAAGCAAATTCGGACACGGGGGCGCATTCAGCATGCCGTCAAGGGTTCGCGTTTACGTCGATTTCGACGGCACGATTTCGCTTGAGGACACGACAGACGTCATCCTTGAACGCTTTGCCGACCCGTCATGGCAGAAGATCGAGACTGAATGGCTTGCGGGCCGCATCGGCTCGCGCGAGTGCCTCGCCAAGCAGGTCGACCTGATCCGCGCGACGCCGGAACAGCTCGATGCAGTCTGCGCGGAAGTTCCGCTCGACCCGCATTTCCCGGAGCTGGTCGCGCTGTGCCGCAGTCACGACATTGTGCTGACGGTCATATCGGACGGCCTCGACCGCATCGTATCGAAAATGCTCACGCACGCCGGCGTCGGCGTCCCGGTCCTTGCGAACCGGCTCGAATGGATCGGCGACAAGCGCTGGCGGCTCGCATTTCCGCATGCGTATGACGATTGCCGGACGCACGCCGGCAATTGCAAATGCCTGGCCTTGACCGAACACGCCAACAGCCTGCGCATCTTGATTGGCGACGGTCGCTCGGATTTCTGCGCGGCGGAAACGGCCGACCTGGTTGTCGCCAAGGGCGCGCTGGTCGAGCACTGTCAAACGCGTGGTCTGCCCTATACCGTGTTCGGCAACTTTGCCGGCGCAACGACCCTGCTCGCCGACTGGATCGGTGCCTTGAAACGCGGACGGATAGCTCCGCTGGTTGCTGACGGCTCGGCTCATGCGACGCCCACCGCTTAGACTCGCATCGGAATCCGGGCCGCAATCCCGACCGGCAGCAACGGACGACGCCGAGCTTCTGAAGCTCGAAGCGATCTACTGCTCGCATGGCGACACCGTCCACTACACCGATCCGCCGAAGATCTTCGAGCGCTGCGAAGGCTCGTTCATCTATGACGCCGACGGCCGCAAATTTCTCGACCTGCAAATGTGGTATTCGGCGGTCAATTTCGGCTACGCCAACCGGCGTCTGAACGAGGCGTTGAAGCGGCAGATCGACCGCCTGCCGCAGGTCGCGAGCCAGTTTCTGCATCGCGAAAAAATCGAATTGGCGGCGATGATCGCGCGCGATGCCGAACACAAGTTCGGCCGTAAGGGTCGCGTGCATTTCAACGTCGGCGGCGCGCAGGCAGTGGAGGATTCGCTCAAGCTCGTTCGCAACGCCTCGAACGGCAAGAGCCTGATGTTCGCCTTCGAGGGCGGCTATCATGGCCGTACCCTCGGCGCGACGGCGATCACCTCGTCCTATCGCTACCGGCGGCGCTACGGCCATTTCGGCGAGCGTGCGCACTTCTTGCCGTTTCCGTACCATTTCCGCGGTCCCAAGGGCATGAGCAAGGAGGAGTATGGGCTCCATTGCGTTCGCCAATTGGAACGGCTGTTCGATAGCGAATACAACGGCGTGTGGGACCCGAAGGCCGGTCAGGCCGAGTATGCGGCGTTTTACGTCGAAACCATTCAGGGCACCGGCGGCTACGTCATTCCGCCGATGAACTTCTTCATCGAGCTCAAGAAAGTGCTCGACCGCTACGGCATTCTGCTGGTCGTCGATGATATCCAGATGGGATTCTTCCGCACCGGCAAGCTTTGGTCCATCGAGCATTTTGGGGTCGTGCCGGATGTGCTGGTATTTGGCAAGGCGCTCACCAACGGCCTCAATCCACTGTCCGGCATTTGGGCGCGCGAGGAACTGATCAATCCAAAAGTGTTTCCGCCGGGATCGACCCATTCGACTTTCGCATCGAACCCGCTCGGCACCGCCGTCGGCCTCGAAGCCATGAAAATGATGCAGGAAGAGAATTTTGCCCGTTCCGTTCCGGAAAAGGGCGGGTACTTCCTCGACGGCCTCAACGAGCTCAAGCGCCGCCATAAAATCGTCGGCGACGTCGACGGGCTCGGCCTTGCGTTGCGTGTCGAGATTTGCGAACCGCACGACAGCTTCACCCCATCAAAGGCGATCGTCGACCGCATGGTCGATGAGGCATTGAAGGGCGACCTTGAGCACAACGGCAGGCGCTATGGCCTGGTGCTCGACATCGGCGGCTACTACAAGAACGTCATCACGCTCGCGCCCGCGCTCACCATCACCCATGAGGAAATCGATCTTGGCATCGCGTTGCTCGATCAGCTCATGACCCGAGTCACCAAGAATCGATAGGCGAATGGCAATTATTGACAGAAGTTTCCAAGTCGGAACCGGCCGCGCCGGTTTCCTGCTCATCCACGGCCTCGGCGGCACGCCGATTGAATTGAAATTCGTCGCAAAGGGTTTGGCGCGGCACGGCTTTCGCGCCTACTGCTGCCAGCTTGCCGGTCACTGCGGAACCGAGAAGGATCTTGTTTCGACCGGCTGGCACGACTGGTACGCCAGCGTGGAACAGGCTTTTGAGCGCCTGAAGAATGAATGCGACACCGTTGTCGTCGGCGGCCTGTCCATGGGCGCCGTGCTGGCATTGCATCTCGCCGCAAAGCGCCCGGGCGAAGTCCACGGGCTGGCTCTGTACGCGCCGACGCTATGGTACGACGGCTGGGCGCTGCCGTGGTACCGGTTCATGCTGCGGTTTGGAATGGCGACCGCGCTGGGGCGCTGGATCATCCGCACCTTCTATCGCTTCACCGAAAAGGAGCCCTACGGCATCAAGGATCCTGCGATCCGCGCCGTGGTAATCGCGGCGATGAATTCGGGCGACACGACGCAGGCAGGAATCCTGGTAACTCCGGGACAGGCGGTCGCTGAGCTTAATGACCTGGTGGAGGCCGTCAAACGTGAACTGCGCTCGATCACCACGCCGGCGTTGATCGTGCAGGCGCGCGAGGACGATCTCTCAAGCCTGCGCAACGCCGAGTATCTGCAGCGGCATCTCGGCGGCCTGGTCGATACCCTCGTGCTTGACGACAGCTATCACATTGTCACCGTCGACCGGCAGCGCGATCTCCTGATCGAAAGCACGGTGGCGTTCGCAACGCTGTTGGTCGAGCGCCTCAAGCTCGTGCAACTCGGAGATCAGACCGTGCGCGCGATCAGCGACGCGCATCCCGCGTCCGCGGCGCAGGGACGCCTTCCCCAATCGGCATCGGGCCATAAGCTGCCTTAGGATGTGATCTGGCGGCCAGTGCGTGCAGCGGCTCGGATCAGACCGAACATCACAGTTCAACGACGAGGTAATTCTCTTCGACCGATAGCGCAAATGGACGGTTGCGCTCTAAGTCTGCGGCTCGATCTTGGCAATCCGCACGTATTCCGCCCAGGCCTTGTCTTCCTTGATGAACAGCGCCTGCGCCTCCTCGGGCGAGGTGATGAACGGATCTCCGCCGAACTTGTTGAGGAACGTCTTGGTTTCCTCGGAGCCGACGATCTGCCGGAACCAGACGTTGTACTGGTTAACGATCGGCTTTGGCGTCGCAGCCGGCACGTGGATCGCCCACCACGACACGAGATCCATCCCGGGAACGCCCGACTCCGCCATGGTCGGGATTTCGGGCACGGCCTGAAGCCTGGCGCCGGCGCTATGGGCGAGAATACGCAGCCGCCCTTCGCGCGCCTGCGCCAGCGCGAACACCGGATCGACCGTGGCGTAATCGACGCGGCCGCTCGCCATGTCATTGAGCGATCCCGCCGAGTCCTTGTAGCGGACCTCGACCGCCTCGACGCCGGTGACCGCCTTGTACATTTCGCCCATGACGATGCCGGACGTGGCTGCCGTCCCGTAGGTCGCGTTCTTGCCCTTTTGCTTCATCGCAGCGGTCAGCTCGGGCAAAGTCTTGAATGGCGAGTTGATGTCGACCACGAGCATGAATGCCTGACGGTTGATCGTGGCGGCGATCTGGAACGATTTGATGACGTCAACCGGCGGTGTCTTGAACAGATGCATCTGCGCGGCCGTCGCGCTGGCTGCGCTGACGTAGGCCGTGTAGCCATCCGGTTTTGAAAGCGCGGCATATTTCACGGCGATCGCGCCGCTGGCGCCGACCTTGTTCTCGACGATGATCGTCCGATTGGCGAGCTTGTTCAGCTTGTCGGCAAAATACCGCGTCAACACGTCAGCGCCGCTGCCGGGCGGAAAGCCGGTGACGAAATGAATATCCTGGCTGGGAAACTGCTGCGCCTGCGCGGACGAGAAAGACGCAGTTGCCGCAAGCAGCAATGCTGTCGCCGCGTAATGCCATTTCGGGCTGGCTCTCATGTTCGTCCTCCCTGTTGGCCGGCGCAGCCCATTGACATGCGCGCGGTCTTTGATTGCGCACCAGACTACGAACGCCGGCAGGACGTCGCAAGCTTAGCGCATTTTCCCGTGTTGCGTCGCGGCCTCGAATACCGCTTTCGCCGGCTCTTTTGGCCACTATTATCGCGAAGCACGAATGCAGACGGCGCGCCGGAATGGCACCGCCGCCGGAACGGGACCTGGGGGAAGCATGCCGCGCGATTCGGACTACGACTACGTCATTGTCGGCGCCGGCTCGGCCGGCTGCACGCTGGCCAATCGCCTGACAGAAGACGCCGGAACGCGGGTATTGTTGGTCGAGGCCGGCGGCTGGGACCACGATCCGCGTATTCACGTCCCAATGGCATGGGGTCAGATCTACGAAAACCGGCTGCACGACTGGAACTATTTCTGCGAACCCGAGGACAATGTCGCCGGCCGACGAGTCGAGTGCGCGCGCGGCAAGGTGGTCGGTGGCTCCTCCTCCATCAATGCCATGGCCTATGTGCGAGGCAATCGCGCCGATTACGACGACTGGGCCGCAAGTGGCCTCCCGACTTGGTCCTATGCGCACTGCCTGCCCTACTTTCGCAAGCAGGAATCCTGGCAAGGCGGCGCCAACGTCTTCCGCGGCGGCGACGGACCGATGACGACGCGCTTCTCGACCTACGAGGATCCGTTGATTGAAGCGAGCACGACCGCCGTTGCCGCGGCCGGCCTGCCGATGACCGAGGATTTCAACGGCGCGCAGCAAGAAGGATTTGGTTGCGGCCAATATACGATTCGCCGCGGCCGGCGATGCAGTTGCGCGGTCGCCTACCTGCACCCGGCGCTGGGTCGCATCAACCTGGAGGTCAAAACCCGTACGCTGGTCAGCCGCGTTTTGTTTAACGGCAGCACCGTCATCGGCATCGAGGTTATCGAGAAGGGACAACGGCGTGAGATTCGCGCGCTGCGCGAGGTGATCCTCGCTGGCGGCGTGATCAATTCGCCGCAAATCCTGATGCTCTCGGGCATCGGCGACCCCGATGAGCTGCGCCGGCACGATATTCCCGTAAAAGCCGCGCTCAAGGGCGTCGGCAAGAACCTACAGGACCATTTGTCGGTGTTGGTCGTTTACACGCGCAAGGAACCCGGGCCATTCCCCGCCAAACTGCGTTGGGATCGCCTGATCTACGAATGCGCCAAGACCTATGTCGCCGGCTCCGGATTTGCCGGCGATCTGCCGATCGGCATGGTCGGATTCCTCAAGAGCGGCACGGGCGTCGGCGCGACATTGCCCGACCTGCAGATGATGATGGCCGCTGCTCCGCTCACCGCGCGTCCCTATTCTCCCTTCAAGAAAGCATTTCCAGACGGGTGGGGCTGCCGGATCGCGGCATTGCGCCCCGAAAGCCGTGGCTGGCTCAAGCTCGCTTCGAGCGACCCGGCGCAACCGATGCGCATTCACCAGAATTTCCTGGCAACCGATTATGACTGGAGAGTATTGCGCGCAGGCGTGCGGATCTTTCGCGAGATCGCGAACCAGAAGGCGTTTGACCGCTTTCGCGGCCCGGAAATCCTGCCCGGCGCCGCCAAGACCAGTGACGCAGACCTCGACGCACTCACGCGCGCAACGGCAATCGACGTTCACCACCCGCTCGGCACCTGCAAGATGGGGCCGGCCTCCGACGCCGATAGCGTCGTCGGCGACGACCTGCGGGTACGCGGCGTCGATGCGTTGCGCGTGATCGACGCCTCGGTGTTCCCCGACATCGTCGGCGGCAACATCAATGCGCCGGTGGTGATGATCGCCGAGCGCGCGTCCGATCTGATCCGCGGACGGCCGCAACTTGCGCCAGCATCCGTTTAGCGAAGGTCTCTCGAAGCAAATAGATCGCGACGCCTCGCATCAGCCTTGCGGCTCGATATTGGCGGTGCGCACGTAGTCGCCCCAATCCTTGATATCCCGAATCAGGCGCGCCTGGCCTTCGTCGGGCGTCGTGATCCAGGGATCGCCGCCGATGCTGTTGAGGAACTTCCTACTTTCCTCGGTCGCGTTGACCTCGTTGAACCACTTGTTGAGCTGATCGACGATCGGCCGCGGCGTGCCCATCGGTGCCATGGCGGCGAACCAGCCGAGAAGATCCATCGGAATGCCTTGCTCCGCCATGGTCGGCAGATCAGGATCGGCCTTCATGCGCGCGCCGGTGCTGATCGCGAGGATACGCAGCGTGCCCTTGCGCGCGCCCGCAGTCGAGTAGACCGGATCATAAAGCGCATAGTCGATCGCGCCGCTCGCCACATCGTTGGCGGTATCGAACGACGTCCGGTACGGTACCTCCACGGCCTGCAAACCCGCGACATGCCTGTAGATTGCGCCCATCACCTTTCCGGGCGGATTGGAAGTGGAGTAGCTCGCCTTCTCCTTCTTCTCCTTCAGATAGGCGGTCAGTTCGCCAAGATTCTTCCACGGCTTCTTGGCGTCGACCGCCAGCATGTAGGGCTGCATGTTAAGCGGCGCGACGACCTGGATCGCCTTGCCGATGTCAACCGGGGGATTCTTGAACAGGCTCATGTTCGCGGCGATCGAACTGCCGCCTTGAATGTAGATGGTGTAGCCGTCCGGTTTGGCGCGCGCGACGTATTCCGTCGCGATGTTGCTGACCGCGCCCAGCTTGTTCTCGACGATGATATTGCGGCCGACCACGGGGCGCATCTTGTCGGCGTAGTAGCGCACGAACAGGTCGGCGCCGCTGCCGGCCGGGTAGGCGCAAACGAAGTGCAGGTCCTGCGACGGATATTGCTGCGCGTTGAGCGGCGTCGCGATCACAGCCGCGGTCGCGAGGCAGAATGCTGCAAGAATTGCTGCCTTCGAAGAACTCGTCATGTTGTCTCTCCCCGTGCACATTCGCGGTGACGCCGAGCGAGATCGGTTCGATCCGGCGGCGTCAGCCCTGCGGCTCGATCTTCGCCGCCTTGACGTAACCTTCCCAATCCTTCTGGTCCTTGGCAAGTTGGGCCTGCCCTTCTTCAGGCGTTGTAATCCAGGGGTCGCCGCCGAACTTGTTGAGGTATTGCTTGGTTTCCTCGGTCGCCTCGATTTCGTTGAACCACTTGTTCAGCTTGTCGACGATCGGGCGCGGCGTGGCGGCGGGCACCATGGCCGCGAACCAGCCGAACAGTTCGACGCCGGCCACTCCAGATTCGGTCATCGTCGGCAGGTGCGGCACCGCCTGCATGCGCTTCGCGGTACTCACCGCGAGGCTGCGCAGCCGCTTTTCGCGCTCCTGAACCAGCGCGAACACCGGATCCGCCATGCCATAATCGATAACGCCGCTCGCGAAATCGTTCAGGCTGTCGTTGGCCGTGCGATAGGGAACATCGACCGCCTTGATTCCGGTCGAAATCTTGTAGAGCTCGCCCATGACCTTTCCGGTCGTGTTTGACTCCATGTAGCTGCCTTTCTCGCCCTTGTTCTTCATGGCAGCTGTCAATTCGGCCAATGTCTTGTGCTGGCTGTTGGCGGCAACCACGATCATGAACGGCTGTTGATTGAGCGTCGCAACGACCTGCAAATCCTTGGACGGATTGATCGGGGGCCGCTTAAACAACCAAAAGTTCGCGGCCGTCGAAGAGCCGGCGTGGATATGGATGGTGTAGCCGTCGGGCCTGGCGCGCGCGGTATATTCCGCGGCGATATTGCCGGCGGCACCAACTTTGTTCTCCACCAGCACCGGCCTGTTTGCCAACACGTGCAGCTTTTCGGCGAAATAGCGCACCAGCACGTCGGCGCCGCTACCGGCCGGGAATGCGCAGATGACATGGATATCCTGGGACGGATACTGCTGCGCGTGCGCCACCCCGCCTGCGACTGCGGCAACTATCGCGCTGGCTGCAAAAAGCTTCGACATCGGCGGCAGAAATTTTCTCATGGCATCACCCTCTTATATCCAATCGAACGACATTACTGGCGCCGGTGTCGATCGGTTGATCGACACGCAGCTTGCTAGACGCGCTTGTACCAATGCCACGGCGGACTTGCGGTCAACCCTGCGGCTTGAGCTTGGCAATGCGGACGTACTGCTCCCAATCCTTGATGTCTTTCAGCAATCGCGCCTGGGCTTCGTCGGGGGTACTCACCCACGAGTCGCCGCCGAAATTGTTGAGGAATTTCACGGTCTCGGGGATCTCGTGGATGCGCTTGAACCACTTGTTGATCTGATCGACGATCGGACGCGGCGTCGCCGAGGGAACCATGGCCGCGAACCATCCGACGAGGTCCATGGGATAGCCGGCTTCGGTCATCGACGGCAGATCGGGCGCCGCCTTCAATCGGTCGGTGGCGGCGACGGCGAGGATGCGCAGGCGGCCCTCGCGCTGCTGTGACAGCGCGAACACCGGATCGTGACAGCCGAAATCGATGCTGCCGCTCGCCATATCGTTGAGCGAATCAGCAGCCATCTTGTAATTGACTTCGATCGGCTTGATACCGGCCAGCTCCTTGTACATCGCGCACATGATGACGCCGGAATTGGCCGCCGTCGCGTAGCTTGCCTTCTCGCCACGTTCCTTGAGATGCGCGGTCAACTCGGCAACCGTCTTCCAAGGTTTCCTGGCGTCAACGACCAGCATGAAGGCCTGCCGGTTGATCGTCGCCGCGACCTGGATTTGCTTGCCGGCGTCGACCGGGTTGTTCCGGATCAGGTGAAAATTCGACGCCAGCGTATTTCCGGCGTGAACGAATATCGTGTAGCCGTCCGGCTTCGAGCGCGCGGTAAATTCCGTGGCGATGTTACCGCCGGCGCCCGCCTTATTCTCAACGATAATCGTTCGCCCCGTGATCGGCCGCAGCTTTTCCGCGAAATACCGCACCAGAACGTCGGCGCCACTGCCCGCGGGAAACGCGCTGATCAGATGAATATCCTGGCTCGGGTAGTCCTGCGCCTGCACCCGCGTCCCCGTCACCGCCAAAGCCGCGACAAGAAGCACCGGCGCCGCGGCAACCAGCAACCGCTTTGGCTTTTGCATTTCGCTGCATCCTCCCATCGTTACGACAGTCCGACGCTACCGATCGGAGCTTCGCTATCCCTGCGGCTCGAGATTCGCGAGCCGCATGTACTCCGCCCAGGCCTTGTCGTCTCGCTGCAACTTGGCCTGCGCCTCCGCCGGCGTCGAGATGAAGGGATCGCTGGAAAAACCGTTGAGAAACTTCTTGGTCTCCGCACTCGCGGTAACCTGGTTAAACCACTGCGCGAGCTGATCGACGACCGGCTTTGGTGTCGCAGCCGGGGTGAATGCCGCCCACCATAGCTCCATTTTGATGCCGGGGAAGCCCGCCTCGATCATGGTCGGGAAATCGGGCGCGGCGGCGAGACGTTCCGGGCTCGAAACGGCAAGCACCCGCAATTTGCCCTGCCGATGCTGCGCGGTCGCGAATACCGGCTCCATCATCGCGAAGTCGACGGCGCCGCTCAGCATGTCGTTGAGGATGTCCGGAGAAGTCTTGTAGTTGACATCGACCGCGCTCAGGCCACCGGCGGTCTTGTAGATCGCCCCCATCACGATGCTGGGCGGCGCAGATGTTGCGTAGGTTGCCTTGTCGCCCTTCTGCTTCATCGCCTCCGTGACTTCGGCGACAGTCTTCCACGGCTTCCTGGCATCGACGACCATCATGAAGGCCTGCTTGTTGATGGTCGCGAATGTCTGGAACGAATCCACGCTCGGAACCGGAGGCTTCTTGTAGAGATGCATGTTGGCGGCAAGCCCGCTTCCGCCGTGCACCAAGATGGTGTGGCCATCGGGCTTCACCTTGGCGGCGTATTCGATCGCGATGTTGGCGCCTGCGCCGGGACGGTTCTCGACAATGATCGTCTTGCCGACGATCGGTTTCAGCTTTTCGGCATAATAGCGCACAATCGTGTCGGCGCCGGTTCCGGCCGGAAATCCGCAGATAAAATGCAGGTCCTGGCTCGGATATTGCTGCGCCTGCGCCTGCTTCCCGACGCCAATCGCCGCAACCGCGATGATCGAAGTCGCAATGATCGTCGCACGAGACCAGAACGCGTGCTTCACCGATCGCTCCCCGCAATCCACATTTTATTTGCTAAGAATGATACCAGCACATCCGACAGGCGGGAAGCGGAAAGCCGAAATGCCAAACCACCAAATAACTAAAGGGCGCGCAGCATAACCGCTGCACGCCCTTCAACCAACCGACGAGTAGTAAGCCGCGATCAGCCTTGCGGCACGATTCTGGCGATCTTGACGTTGTCGCCCCAAGCCTTGATGTCCCGGATCAGACGCGCCTGCGCGACTTCCGGCGTTTCGATCAATTGATCGCCGCCGAACTGCCCAAGGAATTTCTTGGTGTCTTCCGAGCCGACGGCTTCGGTGAACCATTTGTTGATCGTGTCGACAACCGGTTTCGGCGTGCCTTGCGGCACCATCGCCGCCCACCAGCCGGTCACGTCCATGGGGACACCTTGTTCCGTCATGGTCGGCAGATCGCCGGTCGCCTTCAGCCGCTTGCCCGTGCTGATGCCGAGAATGCGCCAGTCGCCTTTGCGCTGCATGCTGAGCGCTTGCACCGGATCGGCGGAGGCGAAATCCAGCTGCCCGCTGGCGACATCATTCACCATATCGGCGCCGGTCCGGTAGTCGATCTGCACGGCCTTGATGCCGGTCACGTTCTTGTAGATCTCCGCAACAATGGTCGAGCTGTGATTGGATGTCCCATAGCTCGCCTTGTCACCCTTTGCCTTCATCGCCTCGGTCAGCTCGGCGAGCGTCTTGTAGGGTTTGCTCGCAAGCACGACGATCATATACGGCTGCTGATTGATCGTTCCAGCAACCTGGATCTGCTTGGCGACATCGACGGAAGGACTTTTGAACAGGCTCATGCTCGCGGCGACGCCGCTGCCCGCGTGAACGAATACGGTATAGCCATCCGGTTTCGCACGCGCGACGTACTCATTGGCAATTTGTCCGCCGGCGCCGGGCTTGTTTTCGACAATAATGCTCTTGCCCGTTAACGGACGGACCTTTTCCGAGAAGTAGCGCACGAGCACGTCCGCCCCGCTGCCCGGCGGAAACGCGCAGATGAAGTGAATATCCTGTGTCGGGTATTGCTGGGCCTGTGCACCGGTCGGCGCAATTCCAAACGCGGCTGCCAGCGCCAGTGCACCGGCACAGCGCAGCAGGAACGAAGCATTCCTCATTGTGTTCTTCTCCCTCTTGAGCAAACACTCGCAGCCAGGCGCCGCTGCATTACGAGCGCCGGCGTTGCTACGGCGGTGCCACAACACTACTAAATAGCCACGCTGCTTACGAGACTAAAAAAGCCGCCGCCTTGATGCGTTCGAAAGGGTGCAGCCGCACCTGCACGTCTGCCGTTAGTTTGATAGCGTCGCTGATTGCTTTAGGTGCGCTGCAGCACCTTCGCAAACGGCCGGCATGATGCGCCGGTTATGGCTGTCGTTGCACATCACACCAGACGCGCATTTGTCAAACAACAGGGCGCGGCGACCCTGGTCGCCGCGCCCTGATGCCGCCAACAATATAGCGGCAAGACAAATTCGCAGGCCGCCTTAATCAGCCTTGCGGCGTAATCTTGGCGACCTCGATGTACTTCTTCCAGCTGTCTACGTCCTTGAGCAGACGGGCCTGCGCGACTTCCGGCGTTTCGATCAGCGGATCGCCGCCGAATTTGTTGAGGAACGCTTTGGTCTCGTCCGAACTGACAATTTGAACGAACCATTTGTTGATCTGGTCAAGTACCGGCTTGGGGGTGCCTTGCGGAACCATAGCCGCCCACCAGCCGGTGAGGTCCATGGGCACGCCCTGCTCCGCCATCGTCGGCGTGTCCGGCAGTGCCTGCAGCCGCTGGCCCGTGCTGACGCCAAGAATGCGCAGCCGGCCTTCGCGCTGTTGCGCGAGCGCATAGACCGGGTCGTGCATGCCGTAGTCGACTGCCCCGCTGAGCTGGTCGTTGAGCGAGTCCGGCGCCGTCTTGTAGTTGACTTCGACCGCCTTGACCCCGGTGGCGACCTTGTAGAGTTCGCCCATCACCGTGCCGGTCGGCGCGGCGGTGGCGTAGGTGGCCTTGTCGCCCTTCTTCTTCATGGCTTCGGTCACATCCGCCACCGACTTGTACGAGGACTTGGCGTCAACCAGCAGCATGAACGGCTGGCGGTTGATGGTCGCCGCGACCTGGATCGCCTTGCCGAGATCGGGGAATACCGGCTTCTTGAACATCCACATATTGGCGGCCACGGCGCTGCCGGCGTGAATAAAGATCGTGTAGCCGTCAGGCTTAGAGCGACCGACATATTCCTGTGCGATGTTGCCACCGGCGCCGGCCCTGTTTTCGACGATAATGGTCTTGCCGGTGAGCGGACGGAGTTTTTCCGCGAAAAACCGCACCAGCACGTCGGCACCGCTCCCGGCCGGGAAAGCACAGATCACGTGGATGTCCTGGTTTGGATAGTTTTGCGCGGTTGCAACTGTCGGCGCCGTCGCGCACGCCGCCGTCAGCACTAACGCCGACGCACTGGCGCGAATCCATTGTAGACTCATGAAACTCCTCCTGCTGAAAAATAAAGTGGACGCAACCGGCCTTGCGGCGATTGCGCTTGCGACGACATGGATCAGCCCTGCGGCTCAATCTTGGCGATACGAACGTAGTCGGCCCAATTCTTGATTTCCTTCAAGAACAGCGCCTGCGCCTCTTCGATCGGCATGATGTTTTGATCGCCGCCGAACTGATTGAGGAATTTCTTTGTCTCCTCCGATCCGACAACTTGCACGAACCACTTGTTGATCTGGTCGATGACCGGACGCGGCGTCCCTTGCGGCACCATGGCGGCCCACCAGCCCATCAAATCCATCTCGATGCCCTGCTCCGACATCGTCGGAATCTCCGGGATGGCGTTTAGCCGTTTGGCCGTGCTGACCGCGAGGATGCGCAACCGGCCTTCGCGCTGCTGGGCCAGCGAATAGACCGGGTCATGCATTCCGTAGTCGACGGCTCCACTCAACTGGTCGTTCAGTGAATCGATCGCGTTCTTGTAGTTGACTTCGACGGCCGTCACGCCGGTCCGCACTTTGTAGATTTCGCCCATGACGGTGCCGAACGGCGCCGCCGATGCATAGCTCGCCTTGGCGCCCTTTTCCTTCATCGCCGCGGTCACTTCCGCGACCGTCTTCCACGGCTTCTTCGTGTCGACGACCAGCATGAACGGCTGGCGATTGATGGTTGCGGCGATCTGTATGGTCTTGGCGGCATCGGTCGGCGGTCGTTTGAAGGTGCTCATGTTGGCGGCAACGCCGCTCGCGCCGTGCACGAAGACCGTATAGCCGTCGGGCTTGGCCTTCGAGACATACTCGATCGCGATGTTACCGCCGGCGCCGGAACGATTTTCGACGATGACGTTCTTGCCGGTGAGCGGCCGCACCTTCTCGGCAAAATACCGCACCAGCACGTCGGCGCCGCTGCCGGGCGGGAACGCGCAGATGAAGTGGATGTCCTGGTTGGGATATTGCTGCGCAAGCGCGGCGCCGGGGACGGCGATTGCCATCGCGGCGAGCGCCGCCGCGGCGACGGAACGTAGATTCCAACGCAATGTATCAGTCATGAACATCTCTCCGTTAAGCGGGTCGCATTCCGGCAGCATTGCCGGCCGTGCCGCTATCTCATGGCAAGTGGGCCGATATTGTCACTCCTGGAAGGCTTCCTCTCGGGTCTTGCGGAACGCCGGCAGCACGATCAACGCCACCACGATCGCCGACGCCACCAGCAACCCCGCCGAAATCGGCCGTTGGATGAAGATCATCGGATCGCCGCGCGACAGCACCAGTGAACGGCGCAGGTTTTCTTCCATCAGCGGGCCGAGAATAAAGCCGAGGATCATCGGCGCCGGTTCGCAGCCAAACCGGATGAGAATGTAAGCGAACATCGTGAAGCCCGCCGCGAACACCATCAGCACCGCGTTGTTGTTGGTGCTGTAGATGCCGATCACGCAAAACAGCAGGATCGCCGGATAAAGGAAGCGATAGGGCAGCGACAGCAGTTTCACCCAGATGCCGATCATCGGCAGGTTGATGATGACGAGCATCAAGTTGCCAATCCACATCGACGCCACCATGCCCCAGAACAATTCGGGCTTGCTGGTCATGACGGCCGAACCGGGCTGAATGCCCTGGATCATCATCGCGCCCATCATTATCGCCATGACGGCATTCGAAGGCAGGCCGAGCGTGAGCAGCGGAATAAACGAGGTCATCGCCGCGGAGTTGTTGGCCGCCTCGGGGCCAGCGACGCCTTCGATTGCGCCCTTGCCGAACCGCGAGGGATCCTTGGCCACTTTCTTCTCAACCGTGTAAGCCGCGAACGATGCCAGCACGACGCCGCCGCCCGGCAGAATGCCGAGGATTGCGCCCAATCCCGTGCCCCGCATGACCGGCATCACGGCGTCCTTGAGGTCCACCCATTTTGGCCACAGATCGCGGAACCGCGTTGTGATCGCGGTCCGCTCAACGTCATCCTGTTCAAGGTTGCGAACGATTTCGACAATGCCGAACATGCCAATGACCATCGGCAGGAAGTCGATGCCATCCCACAATACCGAGACGCCGAACGTATAACGCGTCGCGCCACTGTTGATGTCAGTGCCGACCAGGCCCAACAGCAGGCCGATCATGATCATGGCGACGGCCTTGATCACCGAGCCGTGCGCCAGCACGACCGCGGTGACGAGGCCGAGCACCATCAGCGAAAAATAGTCCGGCGAATTGAACTGCTGCGCGATGGCGCCCAGTGGCGGGGCGAACGCGCAGATGAACAGCGTGCCGACGCAGCCGGCGAAAAACGAACCCAGGGCTGAAACCGCCAAAGCCAGCCCGGCGCGGCCCTGCTTCGCCATCTGGTAGCCGTCGATGCAGGTGACGATCGAAGAAGCCTCGCCCGGCATGTTGACCAGGATCGACGTGGTCGATCCCCCATATTGCGCGCCGTAGTAAATGCCGGCGAGCATGACCAGCGAGGACAATGGATCGAGCCCGTAGGTGATCGGCAGCAGGATCGCGATGGTCGGGATCGGGCCGATCCCCGGCAACACGCCGATCAGCGTTCCGAGCATGCAGCCGATCAGCGCGAAAAGAAGATTTTGGGGCGTTCCGGCGGCCGTGAAGCCGGTGAGCAGATTGCTGACGACTTCCACGTTAGTTGTTCCCCCACCACGCCGGCAATGGCTGCCCAAGCCCGTACACAAAGATCGCGATGGTCGCGAGCGACAGGCAGATGCCGAAGATCAGCATTTCAATGAGATTGGGCTTCACGCGAGCCAGCGCCGCGATCAGCACCAGCACCACTGCTGTGATCGCCAACCCGACATAATCCATCAGGTATCCGAAAATGATGACCGATAGCACGACGAAGAACATCGGCCGGTACGTCGGAGGTTCGATTGGCGGCCCGTCGATCACGAGCGCCTTAAATCCAACAAACAGTCCAATAGCGATAATCAGCCAGCTCAACAGCCGAGGAAAATACCCCGGCCCCATGCGCCCGGGCGTCCCCATGGTCAGGTCTGAACCGAAATAAATTCCAGCCAAGCCAATCAGAATAAAAATTGCGGCGGAGCCAAAATCCTGCGGACTTTTTACCCTGATCATGCCGCTTCCACCCACATTGTCATTGCGATTTGGCCGGGATCGTATCGTCGGCGGTCGGTAAGGGCAACTGTATGTCGCTCAAAAGAAAACTTGCCGCAATCGTGGGCAATTCGCGTGGGAAACGCGCAAAGTCTGGTGGGCCAACCGGGGTCAAACTGGTCACTGGGTCCTGGAGGTAGCGATCACGGCCAAACCACGGAAACTTCGTGCCCCTTAAAAAAGGCCGAGACTTGTCGATGCTGGTGATTTAGGTGTCCGCTTTCGAGCTCCAAGCTGCGATCGTGACTATATCAGAAGGGGATATCCCAACATCTAGACCACAGCAACGATTACGTGTGCCTGAATTTTGGCAGCAACCTCGCCACTGCCGTGTCTTTCCGCAATCGCGGATGCGGCGTAGTCGGTTGCAGCTTCCATTTTACCCGCATCTCTGACCTCGATTTCGTTGCGAAGAGGGGTTCCCTGACAGTAAGCAATGGCAGGATGGCGCGGTGAGGATGCGCGGCTTTGTTCGGCTGTAGTCTCGATCACCACACGGGAGAAACCTGCGTCCTCCAGCTCGCTACGGATCACTGCCGTATCGTGGTAGCCGTGCGGTGTGCGTGCCAGAAAGCGCGGCGGATCGTTCGGAAAAATCTTTGCGAGAGCATTCGTCACATCATCCGCAAAAACGTTCTCCTCGATGCGATCCCATACGTTGAATAAAAAATGTCCTCCGGGCTTCAGGACTCGCCTTGCTTCGCGATAGCCAGATGTGCGGTCGGGAAAGAACATCGCGCCGAACTGGCAACAAACGAGATCGAACGCCGCATTTTCAAACGGCAGCGCCAGAGCATCCGCTTGACGCCATTTGATGCGACTGTCGGGAGCTTGTCGCGAAGCGGCGTAGTCGAGCATCGGCTGGTTGAGGTCGGTTACGATATAGCTTGCGCCGGGGGACAGTTTTGGCGCCAATGCGCGGGTGACAACCCCGGTGCCCGCAGCGGTTTCCAAAACGGCGCTTGGCGACAAGGACGCTGCTCGTTGTGCAAGATCTGCGGCGAACGGCTCGAAAATCAACGGCACCATATAGCGGTCGTAGTTTTCCGGAATCGAGCCAGCGAACACCTTGTCCGTTTCCAACATTGCTATCACCCGCCGTCCGTTTGATGGCTCGCGAGACCAGCATATAGTTGTTCTGTTTGGGTCGTTTTCGACCGAGAGGCGTCCAACAGCATATGCGGCTATGTCGGCTATAGCTCCGCGAAAGCGGAAGTAAGATCAGGCTATTGGTGTCTATCATGACGGACGTGGCGGGTTGATGATAGCGCCCGGCGCGTGATTCAAGATCCCCCAAACTGGAGCCTCGAATCATGCGCTACGAACTCACCGATCTTGAGTGGTCGGCCATCAAGCCGTTCCTGCTGAATAAGCCGCGTGGTGTTCCACGGGTGAATGACCGCCGTGTCCTCAATGGCATCTTCTGGGTCTTGCGATCCGGGGCCCCATGGCGCGACCTGCCTCAGGCGTTCGGTCCGTATACCACTTGCTACAACCGCTTCGTTCGCTGGCGTCGAGCAGGCGTCTGGGAGCGGATCATGAATGCACTGGCAAGTGCCCATGACGCCGCCGTCCAGATGATCGACACGTCTATTGTACGCGTGCATCAGCACGCCGCTTGCGTCCCCCGCAATTGGAGTCAATCCATGGGCCGGTCTCGCGGCGGGCTGACCAGCAAGATTCATGCAGTGGTCGATACGAACGGCCTGCCTGTCCGGCTCGCGTTGACGGCTGGTGAGTCACACGACAATCGGCTTGCAGGTAAGCTCCTGTCTCGTCTGAAATCGGGAGCGATGCTGTTGGCGGACCGAGGCTATGACGCTGACTGGATC
>JBGPOB010000015.1:0-22152 GCA_041487815.1 Xanthobacteraceae bacterium
ATTCCCCATTCTCATAGAGAATCGTTCAATTTTTGATATGCATTTTCGCATAGCTGCACCGCAACATTATTACTTTACGCTGTTATTTCAAAGTCTTATTTAGCATTTAGACGATATCAATAGCGGAAAATACTGCGACGCAGCAAGTATTTGGCCGTGCCAAAGATAGAAAATGAGAGGTTTGCCATGCTGCTTTCAAACATCGTCCGACTTCTGCGCTCGTGGCGGCGCTACAATTCCAGCCTGAACGAGCTTTACCGGATGGACGACCGCGACCTCGCCGACATCGGCATCTCCCGGTCCGACATTCCGCGCATCGCCTGGGAAGCTTCCCAGCGCTGATCGGCCTCCCAAGACGCCCTCCTCCCGGAACGCCCGCCGTAAGGTGGGCGTTTCGCGTTTGCGGAGTCTCGCGCTCCGCTCGCAATAAGCGCGCGAATTCCGCCCAATTCCGGCGTTCCTCCCCGCTCCGTTGACTTGCCGCGGCTTTTCGCGGACGACCGCAGCATGCAGCCGGGATCCCTCTCACGGAAAGCACCGGTCCATGTCGTCGGCGGCGGGCTCGCCGGCGCCGAGGCGGCATGGCAACTGGCGGCGCGCGGCGTACCCGCTGTGATCCATGAGATGCGGCCGGAGCGGATGAGCGCGGCCCACAGGACCGGGCACCTTGCTGAACTGGTGTGCTCCAACTCGCTGCGCTCCGACGACAGCGAAACCAACGCCGTCGGCCTGTTGCACGCCGAGCTGCGCCGGTTGGACTCGCTGATCATGCGCACCGCCGACGCCCACCAGGTGCCGGCGGGCGGCGCGCTCGCGGTCGATCGCGACAATTTCTCCCTAGCCGTGACCGCCGCGCTCGAAGCCCATCCGCTGATCGATATTCGGCGCGAGGAAGTCGCCGGCCTGCCGCCCGCGGACTGGGACAGCGTGATCGTCGCGACGGGGCCGTTGACCTCGCCTGCCCTCGCCGACGCGATCCGCATGCTCAGCGGGGCTGATGCGCTGGCCTTTTTCGATGCGATTGCACCGATCGTTCATCGCGATGCGATCGACATGTCGGTGGCGTGGTTCCAGTCCCGCTACGACAAGGCCGGGCCCGGCGGCTCCGGCGCCGACTACATCAATTGTCCGTTGTCGCGCGAACAATACCAGACGTTCGTCGACGCGCTGCTTGCGGGCGAAAAGACCTCGTTTCAGGAATGGGAAACGACGACGCCCTATTTCGACGGCTGCCTCCCCGTCGAAGTGATGGCGGAGCGCGGCCGCGAGACCCTGCGGCATGGACCGATGAAGCCCTTCGGCCTCACCAACCGGCACCGGCCGGACATCAAGCCCTACGCCGTCGTGCAGTTGCGTCAGGACAACCGGCTCGGGACCTTGTTCAACATGGTCGGATTTCAGACCAAGCTGAAGCACGGCGAGCAGGCGCGTATATTCCGCACCATTCCGGGGCTGGAGCGCGCGGAATTCGCCCGCCTCGGCGGCGTTCATCGCAACACGTTTCTCAATTCCCCCAGTCTTCTCGACGCAACCTTGCGCCTGCAGGCCGCGCCGCGGTTGCGCTTCGCGGGACAGATCACCGGTTGCGAAGGTTATGTCGAATCCGCCGCGATCGGCCTGCTTGCGGGCCGGTTTGCCGCCGCCGAATGGCGGGATGAAGCGGTGTCGACGCCGCCGCCAACCACGGCCCATGGCGCGCTGCTCGGCCACATCACCGGCGGGCATATCGCGACCATCGACCCCGGCCCCAAATCCTTCCAGCCCATGAACATCAATTTCGGGCTTTTCCCTCCGCTGGCCCACGCGCCCGTGCGCAACATCGCTGGCGAACGACTACGCGGCCCGGCGAAATCAGTGGCGCGAAAGCGCGCCATTTCAGCGCGAGCACTGGCTGATCTTGAGCGCTGGATTGCGGGCGAGCTGTCCGTCGCGGCGGAATGAGATGACCGCGCGTAGCGACATCCCGGCTGAAGTCGCCGGCCGCTGGCGCCGGACGGTTGTGCTCAAGCGCGACGTGTTCTCGACCGTCGAGCGCGGCTTCTTCGTCACGGCAAACGGCGAAATCGACGCGGTGTTGCGCCGTATCGACGACGCACCATCGTGGTCGTTTCCGCTGGCGCTTCTGCTGTTCCGGCGCGAGCGGCGCGCACTCGAACGCGTCGGTCCGCTCGGCATTGCGCCGCACCTCCTGTTCGCCGGGAAGCGCGCCTTGGTGCGCTCATTCATCGACGGCGTCGCGTTGCAGATCGCCAAGCCCCACGGCGACCGCGCTTACTTCCGATCGGGGCGCGCCGCGCTGCAAACGCTGCACCGGGCCGGCGTGACGCACAACGATCTTGCCAAGGAACAGAACTGGCTGCGCGGTGCCGACGGCAAGGCCTATCTGACGGATTTTCAGCTCGCGTTCGTGTTCAGGAACCGCGGCAAGCTGTTTCGCCTCGCCGCTTACGAGGACATGCGGCATCTCCTCAAGCACAAGCGCAGCTATGTGCCGGAAGCGCTCACCGCCGCCGAGCGCAAGATGCTGGCGCGGAAAAGCCTGCCGACGCGCATCTGGATGGCGACCGGAAAGCGCATCTATATTGCGGTAACGCGCGGCGTGTTCGGATTTGTGGATCGCGAGGGCGGCGGGCCAAGGCTCGTGCATGAGGCGCCGGTGATCGCCGCCGCGCTGAAGGCGCGCGCCGATGTCCGCGATGCCGCGATCGTGGCGTTTCCGGATCGGCGCGCCGGGACCGGCCTCTATGTGTTCGTCGAAGCGTCGCAGCCGGTCACCAATCGCACGCTGCACGAAACCATCATGGCCATGCCAGTGCGCGCGCCGGAGCTGGTGCAGGTGGTCGACGCCATGCCGCGCAACGCCGCCGGCGCGGTGCGCACCGAGATCCTGCAACTCGTCGCGATGAACCAGGTCGATCTGATCCCGCCGCTGCTGACTGACGACGCGGAGCGCGCCCTCATCGCACGCATCGTCGCCGGACGGCAAAATCTGCGCGACCGTTTCAGCTTCTAGATTTTCGGAAATCCGAAATACGCCGCGCGCAACAGCGCGAGCTGCCGGCGCCACTGCGGCGGATGCGGATTTCGCAGGCGCAGCGGCACCAGCGCGAGCGGCAGGAACGCCGGCAAGGCGATTTTCGGCAGCGCGCCAACCTGCGCCCGAAACGCTCCAAAGGCCTGACGCGCGGCGTCCGGCTCCGGCGGATCGCCGACCAGCGTTTGGGCCGCGCCGGCGAGGTCAGCCGCCGCCGCGACCACTTCCCCTTCGGCACCCAGCATGCGTGCGGCGGTGAGATAGATCGCCGATGCCGCCGCGATCGCCGGCTCGCCATAGAGTTCGGCCTGCCGTGCCTCAATGGCGTCTATCAGGGGCGCAATGGGAACGCCGGTTTCCGCCAGGGCGGCGCGCAAGGCCATGAGCACGGGATGACCGGCGGCTTCCTCGGGCCGCGTGCCGGCGAGCGCGTCGTGCCACCACTGCAGACGAATGGCCCCCGCCGCGGGCTCGTGGACGCGGCGCTGCACGCGCGCGATTTCGACATCGAAGGCGTAGAGCGCCAGCAGATGGCGGCGCCGCGCTTCGGGTGCGAACAGGTTGGCGAGAAAGCGGTCCTTGTCATGATCGCGCACCAGTGCCGCACAATAGGCATCAGCGTCGCCTGTGCCCGCGGCGCCCATCATGCGACGGCGATGAGCAGCGCCGCAACGCGACGACGTTCCTCGAGCAGGATGTTGTAGGTGCGCACCGCCGCGCGCGAGCTCATCACTTCCAGCACGATGCGGCGGTCGCGAAATTGCTGGCGGATATCGGACGAGACGGCGGCAATGTCCACGCCGGTGCCGATCAGGAAATGGTCGATGCCGGAAGGATCGGCGAATACCCGCGCCAGCGCCGGTGCGTCGATGTCCTGCGGCGCCACCACAGGACAGGCCCAGATGCCGCTGGGCAGACACAGGAGCGACCCGCGATGCGACATTCCGCCGAAGCGGAAGCCGCCATTGCCATAGGCCTCGATCGGCGCCGCGTAAGGCAGGTGCGGGTCAGGTTCCGCCACGGTCCCGCTCAGGGCTGGGCTTTGGCCTTGGCGGCAACCGTCGCCGGCGCGTCCTCGTTGCCCGCGCCGGAACGACCGGTGCCGACACCGAGATAGATCAAGATCGGCGAGGCGATGACCACCGAGGTATAAGTACCGACCAGCACGACGCCGAACATCATCGTTGCGGTGAACGAATGGATCGCCTGGCCGCCAAACAACAACAACGCCAACAGCGACAATGATACCGTCACATGGGTGATGATGGAGCGCGACAGCGTGGCGTTGATCGAGACATTGAGGAGGTCCGCCATCGGCAGCTTCTTGTAGCGGCGCAACATCTCGCGGATACGGTCGTAAATGACGACCGTATCGTTAAGGGAATAGCCGAGGATGGTGAGCAGCGCGGCGATGCTGGTGAGATCGAAATCGATCTGCGTCACCGACATGAAGCCAAGCGTCAATACCAGGTCGTGCACGTTCGCGATCATGGCGCCGAGCGCGAATTGCCACTCGAAGCGGAACCAGAGGTAAACCAGGATCGCGCCGATCGCGAAAAACAGACCGATGGTGCCGTAGGACAACAGTTCGCTCGACACCCGCGGGCCGACGACCTCGACGCGGCGATACTCGACCTGCCCGCCGAGCGCCGCGCGCACCTTCTGCACCGCGGCCTGCTGCGCCTGCTCGCCGCCGGGCTGCTGGGCAATCCGGATCAGCACGTCGGCGGGGCCGCCGAACTGCTGCAACTGCACGTCACCGAGATTAAGGCCTGTGAGCGTCGCACGAATGCTGCCAAGATCCGCCGCACCGGACTTGTCCTGCACTTCCATCAACGTGCCGCCGCGAAAGTCGATACCGAAATTGAGGCCGTGGAAGAAATAAAGCGCGATCGCGACGATCGAGAGTGCGGCCGACGCGGGAAAGCTGATCCGCCGAAAGCGGATGAAGTCGAATTTGGTGTCGTCGGGCACGATTCGCAGCAGCGGGATGCGCCCCGCCACCGCCAGCAAGCAAACCGCCGCGATGGCGATGCCGCCCGCAACGACAATCCAGAACGTCATCGCCGAGGCCTCTGCCATCAGATCGGCACCATCTTCGGGCGCACCCAGCGCACCCAGGACGCGACGATCAGCCGCGTCAGCGTGAATGCCGTGAACAACGTGGTGAGGATACCGATGCCGAGGGTCACGGCGAATCCGCGTACCGGTCCGGTGCCGATGAAGAACAAAACCGCGGCAGCGATGAAAGTGGTGATGTTGGAGTCGAGAATGGTCGCAAGCGCACGCGAGAACCCCGCGTCGATGGCCGCGATGGCAGAGCGCCCGCCGCGCACCTCCTCGCGGATACGCTCGTAGATCAGCACGTTGGAGTCGACGGCGATGCCGACCGTGAGCACGATGCCGGCAATGCCCGGCAACGTAAGCGTCGCATTGAGGAGCGAAAGGACGCCAAAGATCATCGAGACGTTGATCGCTACCGCCAAATTGGCGAACAAGCCGAACAGGCCATAGGTCACGAGCATGAACACGACGACCAGCACGGTGCCGGCATAGGATGCGATCTTGCCTTTGTTGATCGAATCCTGGCCAAGACCCGGGCCGACGGTGCGTTCCTCGATGATGGTGAGCGGCGCCGGCAGCGCGCCCGCGCGTAACAGGATCGAGAGATCGTTCGCGCTCTCGACGGTGAAGCTGCCCGAAATCTGCCCGGAACCGCCGAGAATCGGCTCGCGGATGACCGGAGCCGAAATGACTTCGTTGTCGAGCACGATCGCGAACGGTCGACCGACGTTTTCCTGCGTGACCTGCGCAAAGCGGCGGGCGCCCGCGGTGTTGAATCGGAACGAGACAATCGGTTCACTGGTCCGCTGATCGAAACCCGGTTGCGCGTCGGTCAGTTCCTCGCCCGAGACCATGACCTGCTTCTGGATCAACAGTGGAACTTTCGGATCGCGCTTGCCTTCGTAAATAATTTCGGATTCGGACGGCACCCGTGTCTGCAGCGCGTCCTGCGCACTCATGGTGCTGTCGACCAATCGGAACGTCAGCTTGGCGGTTTTTCCGAGCAGGTCCTTCAAGCGCGAAGGGTCCTGCAATCCCGGCACCTGCACGAGAATGCGATCCACGCCCTGGCGCTGGATCAATGGCTCGACCGTGCCGAGCTCGTTGACGCGGCGCTCGACGATCTGGATCGACTGATCGACGGATTGGCGAATGCGCTCAATCATCGCCGCCTCGGTCACCGTCAGTCGGACCAGGCCACCGCCGACATCGCCGACATCAACCGAACGCTGCCCCGTGCCGCCAAGCAATCCCCCGAGCGGCTGCGACAACTCGCGCAACTTGGTCAGCGCCTGCTGAAAGTCGGCGCCTTCGCGGATGCGCACCTCAACGGTGTCGCTCCGCGCGGCAAGCCCGGTGTAGCCGACCTTGGCGTCGCGCAATACGCGGCGCACGTCGTCACGCAATGCGTCGACCTTTTCCTTGCGCACTGCGTTGGAATCCACCTCCAGCAGAATATGCGAACCGCCCTGCAGGTCGAGACCGAGGACGACATGTCGCTGCGCCCATTTCGGCCAGCTTTGCACGGTTTTCTCGGCGACAAAATTCGGCGCGGCGCACAGGCATATGATTGCCGCGACCGCCAAAATTCCAATGACCTTCCAGCGCGAGAAAAAAAGCATGAACCGTGCGCGCTCCCGCCTCTACCCGCCGGCGACCATGCGCCGCCGGCCGTCCGCCGTCCTCGATCAGCCTGCCTTGCCAGCGCCGGCGTCGTCCTTGACAGGCTCGCCCCTGGCGCGCACGTCGGTCAGCATGCTGCGTAATTGCCGGGCTCGCACGCCATCGGCGATCTCGATCTCGACCTGATCGTCGTCGACGACCTTGGTGACCTTGGCGACGAGGCCGCCGGACGTCACGACGGTGTCGCCGCGGCGCACGTTTTTTACCATTTCCTGATGCTGCTTCGCCCGCTTCTGCTGCGGCCGCAGGATCAGGAAATACATGATGACGAATATGCCGATGAACGGCAGCAGTGACGTAAGCATGTCGCTGGTGCCGCCGCCAAAGCCCTGAGCAAACGCGGGCGTAATGAGCATTCAAATATCCCCTGGTTCAGGAATTGGCCGGACCTAGGCGCGCGGCGTCGGGCGCTCCGGCAGCCTATTGGTTGAGGCGGAATATAACCGTCACGGGTCCGATTGCAACGTCGCAAAGCCGCGGCATGGTTGCGTCTTGGCTATGCAACGCCGACGCCAGCCATGGCGAAATTTGTTTAGCCATGACGGCCTTTTTCCGAGCTTGCCCGCTTTTCACTTCGCGGCAATATGCTCTATGTGTGCGGTCCCGAACATCCGGACTGCCATGGTCAAATCTCCGAAATCGCCCCGATCGCCTGCCGCCGCGCCGCCCGATGCCGCGGTCTTGCGCCGCATCGCCGACGCGCTTGAGCGGCTGGCGCCCGCGCCGCTTGCACCGATCAATTTCGCCGCCGCCGACGCGTTCATCTGGCAACCGGCCGCCCAGCGGCTGGCGCCGGTCGCGCACGTCAACCGCGTCGAGATGTCATTGCTGAAAGGCATCGATCGCATGCGTGACATCCTGGTCGAGAACACCGAACGCTTTGCGCACGGCCTGCCGGCCAACAACGCGCTGTTGTGGGGCGCGCGCGGCATGGGCAAGTCTTCGTTGGTGAAGGCTACGCACGCCGCGATCAATGCATCGCTCGGCCAGAAATCCGGCCGCTTGAAGCTCGTCGAAATTCACCGCGAGGACATCGAAAGCCTGCCGGAAGTGATGGCGCTGGTGCGCGGCGCGCCTTTTCGCTTCATCGTGTTCTGCGACGATCTTTCTTTCGATGCCGAAGATACATCCTACAAGTCGCTCAAGGCCGTGCTTGAAGGCGGCATCGAGGGCCGGCCTGAGAACGTCATCCTGTACGCCACATCGAACCGTCGCCACCTGATGTCGCGCGACATGATGGAAAACGAGCGTTCGACCGCGATCAACCCCGGCGAAACGGTGGAGGAGAAAGTCTCGTTGTCGGACCGCTTCGGCCTGTGGCTCGGTTTTCATCGCTGCAGCCAGGACGAGTTCCTGGCGATGGTCGAAGGCTACGTTAGCCACTTCCGCATCAAGGTCGACGGCGACACGTTGCGTCGCGAAGCGCTCGAATGGGCCACCACGCGCGGCGCGCGCTCCGGCCGCGTTGCTTGGCAATTTGTGCAGGATCTGGCGGGACGGCTCGGCGTCAAGGCATCAAACTGAGGCAAGCAGAGACGCGCTGAAGATTTAGCGCTAGGCGCCGGACAGGTAGCGGGTTGGATCGACGGGCGCGGAGCCCTTGCGAATTTCGAAATGAAGCTGGGGCGCCGTGACGTTGCCGGTGGCGCCCGACTTGGCGATCACCTGCCCACGCCGCACCGTATCGCCACGCTTGACCATCAGCTCGCTCGCATGCGCGTAAGCGGTTACGAAGCCGTCGCCGTGACGCACCAGGATGAGATTGCCGTAGCCCTTGAGCTCGCTGCCGGAATAGGCGACGACGCCATCGTCAGCCGCGCGCACGGCGGTACCTTCGGGCACCGACAGGTTGACGCCGTCGTTCTGCTGGCCGTTGGGAAGCGGACCGAAGCCGGAGATCACGCGCCCGCGCACCGGCCAACGGAATTGCGGCACCGCGCTTGCCGTCGTTGACGTCCGTTCGGCCGGTTCCGTCGCCGGCGACGCGATCCGCGCGCTCGCCGGCGCCTCGGCGTTAACGGGAGTTTGCCTTGAGGCAACGTGGCTCGGAGCAGCCGTGACCGGCTGCGGCTTGGCCACGGGCGCTGCCGCTATCGTCGGCTTGGCAGCGGATGCTGCCGGTGCCGGTGCAGCTGGCGCATGGCGCGCGTCACCGGGAATTGTGATCCGGTCGCCGATCTTGAGCCGCGCGTCGTATGTCAGCTGATTGGCGGAGGCAATGTCGCGCAGGCTGAGGTGATAGCGGCGCGACAGGTTCATCAACGTATCGCCGCGGACCACGACATGCGTGGTGCCTGCGGCCGGCGCGGGCCGCGTAGCCGACGCGACTTTGGTTGCCGAAGTGGCTATACTGCCAGTGGATGCAGGGTCTGACGGCCTTGCCTGCACACCGGAATGGCCGGTCACGGCCGGCTGAGCGGATTGCAGTGGCCTCGATTCAATCTTCGCTACGGGAGCGCGCTGGGCCGGCACCACCGATCCGGTGACTTCCGCCTGCGGACCCGGATCGCGCTCGGCAAAAGGATTGGCGTTAAACCGATGGGTGTCGGTGCTGCATGCGGCCACGCTGACCGCAAACATCGCCGCAATCGCGCCGCGCGCCAAACCGCGCGGGCTAACCCCCGCTACCACACGCATCGGACCACTCACTCGCACGCAGCAAATACAGCGAACGAGTTAAACAACGGGCCGGTTAAATATTGATTTAAGGTTGCAACGGAGGCTTAAGGCTAAGAAATACCCAAGAATTGCTACAATTCACGCGCCTTTCCCGGTAGCAACGGCACGAAGCGAACGGGGATCAGAGTTTCTCGCGAGAGCCCTTCTGCAGTCTTGGTTAATTTTACGATGTGCTGGGATCCATTGTGCGGCCCAAGCGGCAGCACCATCACGCCACCTATTACCAATTGATCGACCAACGCCTGTGGTATCTCCTCGGCGGCAGCCGTCACGATGATGCGGTCGAAAGGCGCTCTATCCGGCGCACCCGCCATGCCGTCACTGGCGATGACCTCGACATTGTTGAAGCCCAGCGTCGCGAGCCGCTGGCGCGCTGCGTCAGCGAGCGCGCGGTAGCGCTCGATGCTGACGACTTCATGCGCGAGGCGCGACAGGATTGCGGCCTGATAGCCCGACCCGGTGCCGACTTCGAGCACGCGGTGCTCCGGGCGGAGCGCAAGTTGCTCGCTCATGTACGCGACCACGTAGGGCTGGCTGATGGTCTGACCGCAGGCAATCGGCAAGGCGTGATCGGTGTAGGCCGCTTCCGCCTGATCGCCGGACACGAAATAGTCGCGCGGCACTTCGTCCATCGCGCGCAGCACGGCGGCGTCCATGATGCCGTGGCGGCGCAATGTGAGCAGGAATTCCATGCGTTCGACGCGTTCGTCGCCTTGGGAGGATCCCGCCATCGTCAGCTCCGGTGCAGGCGCGCGTTCATGTCAGAGTTTTTGCCAGCGTGCTCATGAATTTCTCGTCGGTCATGTTAAGGCGCAACGGCGTGACCGAAACGCGGTTATTGGCGAGCGCGATCAGATCCGTCCCCGGCGACGGCGCGGGCCGCTCGCGGCGATCATAGGCCAGCCAGAAATACGGGTTGCCGCGCCCGTCGTGGCGGGCATCGACCTTGAGCAGATCGCCGCCGCGCTGCCCCTGTGCGCACACGGTGATGCCACTGACGTCGTCGGGAGCGCAGTCGGGAAAGTTGACATTGATGAGGGTGCTGCGTGGAATTCCCGCCGTGATGACCCGCTTGATAAGACTGGGTGCGTGTCGCACCGCGGTGTCCCAGAACGGATTTTGCCTGCTGGCGGCGGAGAACGACAGCGATAGCGCAAACGACGGGATGCCGAGGATCGCGCCTTCCCGCGCGCCTGCAATGGTGCCGGAATAGACCACGTCCTCTGCGACGTTGCGTCCACGATTAACGCCTGAGAGCACCACGTCCGGTGGCTTGCCCTCGATCAAATGGCGGGCGCCCATGATGACGCAGTCCGTCGGCGTGCCCTTGACCGCGAAGCGGCGCGCATCGACCTCGCGTACCCGCAAGGGATCGTTGAGCGACAGCGAGTGCGACACGCCGGACTGGTCGGTTTCCGGCGCAACAATCCAGATGTCGTCCGACAGCGCGCGCGCGATCTCGGCGCATACGTCGAGACCGGTGGAATGAATGCCGTCGTCGTTGGTGATGAGAATTCGCATCGACTAATTTCGGGCGATCAACTTCAGTCCGCCCATATAACTTTGTAGCACATCCGGGACCGCGATCGCGCCGTTGTCCTGCTGATAGTTTTCCATCACCGCGATCAAGGCGCGACCGACGGCGACACCCGAACCGTTGAGCGTGTGCACATGGCGCACCGCGCGGCGCTCTTTCGAGCGATAGCGCGCCGACATGCGCCGCGCTTGAAACTCGCCACACGTCGAGCACGAGGAAATTTCTCGATACGCGTGCTGCCCCGGCAGCCAGACTTCGATGTCGTAGGTCTTCTGCGCCGCGAATCCCATGTCGCCGCTGCACAGCGTCACGACCCGGTAGTGAACGTCGAGGCGCCGCAGGATCTCCTCGGCGCAGGCCAACATGCGCTCATGCTCGTCGCGGCTCGCCTCAGGCGTCGTAATCGATACAAGCTCGACCTTGGTGAATTGATGCTGGCGCATCATGCCGCGGGTGTCCTTGCCGGCGGCGCCGGCTTCGGCCCGAAAGCAGGGCGTGCAGGCGGTCAGCCGCATCGGCAGCTCCGCCTCGTCGACAATGCTTTCGCGCACGAGATTGGTCAGCGGCACTTCGGCGGTCGGAATGAGCCAGCGCGCGTCCTGCAGCACGGCTTCCATGGCGAGACTGATGGGCTGCAGGGCGGCGAGTCTTTTTTCAGCCGATCGTTCGCTCATGAGAAAATCATCGAGGAAGATGCCGATCGCGAGTTTGCTTTCGGCATCGACGTCCGATTTTTCGATCGCACGCTTCGTAATCTCGATCATCGTCTCAGCGGCCGCATCCGACTTGGTCGAGTAATCCGCGCTCGCCAGGAGTTCAGCCTGCTCGTCGAGCAATTCGCTTTTAACTTCGGCCGGCAGCGTTTGCGTGATGGCGAGGAACTGGTCCTGCATGAATTTCGGCAGTTGGGCTGTGCCGAACATGATGTCGTCGCGTACCAGGAGTGGCGGCGCGACCTCGGTGTAGCCGTGTTCGGTCGTATGCAGGTCGAGCATGAATTGCGCAAGCGCGCGTTCGAGCCGCGCCAGACCGCTCTTCAGGACGACAAAGCGCGCCCCGGAAAGTTTGGCCGCCGCCTGGAAATCCATGAAGCCGAGCGCCTCGCCGAGATCGAAATGTTGTTTGGCCGTGAATGCGTAGTTGCGCCGGGCGCCAAACCTGTGGTGTTCGACATTGTCGCGCTCATCGGCGCCGTCGGGGACCTCGTCAAGCGGCAAGTTCGGAATCCGCGCCAGCGCGTCCTCCAGCTCCTTGGTGACCTGCTTTTCCTCCGACTCCATCTCCATAGTCGCAGTCTTGAAATCGGCGACCTCCGCCAGCAGCGCGGCCGCCCGGGCCTCGTCCTTTTTGGCCTTGGCCTGCCCGATCTCTTTGGACGCTGTATTGCGCCGCGCCTGCGCGGCCTCAACCCGCTGGATGACGGCGCGGCGGCGCTCGTCAATTTCGAGCAGGCGCGCGGCCTCGCCGGGCAGCCCACGCCGAGCGAGCCCGAGGTCAAAAGTATCGGGATTATCGCGAATCCACTTGATGTCGTGCATGACGCCTTTCCACCGACACGGCCGCGCATCGCCATCGACGAATGCGGCAGATAACCCTTGTGCCGCCTCGCCGGGTGCTGTCGGCCACCCCGGCGACCGTGAGCCGGGGCCGGCCCGCGCGGAACACCCGGCTTCGGGCCGGACGCAACGAACTCATTAATGCGAGTCGCGCCGCTGCGACAGTTATTCCGCCGGTTTGCCGTCCGGCATGACGTTCGCGGCGGCGGCCTTGCTCGCGGCGGCCTTTTTCTCGACCAGGCGCACCGACCAGATCGATCCCTCGTACAGGATCAATAGCGGTACCGCGAGCGACATCTGGCTGATCACGTCGGGGGGCGTCAGCACCGCCGCGATGATGAAGCATCCGACGATGAAGTAGCGGCGCTTTTCCCTGAGCTGCTGCGACGTGATGATGCCGACGCGGCCGAGCAGCGTCAGGATCACCGGTAGCTGGAACGCAATGCCAAACGCGAAAATCAGCGCCATCATCAGCGACAGGTACTCGCCGACTTTCGGCAGCAACGCGATTTCCGCGACGCCCTCCCCGCTCTGCTGCATGCCGAGTGAGAACCGCACCAGCAACGGCATCACGACGAAATAGACCAGCGCCGCGCCCAGCCCAAAAAAGACCGGCGTTGCGATCAGATACGGCAGGAACGCCTGGCGCTCGTTGCGATAGAGCCCCGGCGCGACGAACGCGTAGATTTGCGTCGCGACAATCGGAAACGACAGGAACGCAGCGCCAAACATCGCAAGCTTGAGCTGCGTAATGAAATATTCCAACAGCGCAGTGTAGATAAACTTTGCGTTGGCGGCGCCGGCGACGAGCACGAACGGCCAAACCAGTATGTTGTAGATCTGCTTGGCAAATAGGAAGCAGCCGATGAAGGCGATGGCGAAAGCGATCAGCGCCTTGATCAGCCGCGAGCGTAATTCGATCAGATGCTCGATCAGCGGCGCCTTCGTGGCGTCGATGTCTTCCTGTGTCATACTGCACCTGTCATACGACACCTGTCATACGGCGCCTTTGGCGGCAGGAACTGTTGCCTCAGGCGCTTGCGCCAGCGCGGGCGCGGGCTCAGACGCTGGCTCGGCTGGCGGTACCGGTGGTGGCGCAACGGGGGCAGCTTCCAGTGCTGCGGGAACTTCAGCCGTTGCGGAAGCAGAACCAGAAGTCGACGGCATCAGCTCGGCAGCGCTCTTTTCGAGGTCGTCAAGTGGATTGAGCTGCGCGGTGAGCGATTTTGTGGCGTCGTTGAGTTCGTCGGCAGTTTTTTTCAGGTCGGCCATTTCGGCCTCGCGCATCGCCTCCTGGAACTGGCTCTGGAACTCCGACGCCATATGGCGGATCTTGCCCATCCAGTGGCCGATCGAGCGCAACACGCCCGGCAGTTCCTTCGGCCCGATCGCGATCAGGGCGACCACGGCAATGACGACTAGTTCGCTCCAGCCGATGTCGAACATGCTGATGCTGCGTCAGACGGCTGCAAGCCTGTCCGCTGCCCTCTCCTGGCCAGCGCGCGAGATTCAACCTGCCTTTCGGCTCTCGGTCGGCGTGCTGACGGTCTGGGCCGGCTGATGATCGATCGTCTTGGGATCGGATTTCGCCGGTTCGGCCTTGGCCGTATCGTCTTCCGCCATGCCCTTCTTGAACGCCTTGATGCCCTGGGCGACGTCGCCCATCAGTTCGGAAATTTTTCCGCGCCCGAACACTAGCAAAACCACCGCGATAACGATGATCCAGTGCCAAATACTCAAGGAACCCATTGGTTTAACCTCCGCGCACGGCGATTTTCGCTGATTTGAAACAACCTATGCCCCGCGGACGCCAAAAACAAGGAGCCAACGCGGCCTTCAGGACGGCAACTCCGTGCCTGCCGGATGGCCGACCCCAGCCAAAGTATCTGATCTACGTAATTAATCTTTGATTTTAACAACAGCTGTAAATGGAATCATTCAGAACGTGCTCACCGTCCTGGAGGCGCTGAATCTTGAGCCTATCGAGCTTCGGACGAAGCGGCGGGTCGAGCGCGCGGGGCAGGCCGGCGTGCAATTTGCCAGTTCGGCGTGGAAAATTTAGCAGCGAAACGGCGCCCCAATGCACGCAGCCGCGCACGCGGACGCGGACGCAAAATTGTGTTTGCGCGCGGCGGCGTATTACTCTTCGCCCTCGCGCGCCACGCGTGGCCCCAGACCGAGGTCGAGATCGCCCGGCTCGAGCGGGTCCTCGTCTTCGCGTAAGGCCGGATCGTCGAAGGGCATTGGGACTGCAAATCCCGGCGGCAGGTTGGCGTCAATCAAGCCCGCTCCCTTAAGTTCGTCGAGTCCCGGCAGGTCGCTCAACGCCTCCAGGCCGAACTGCGACAGGAACGCCTCGTTGGTGCCGTAGGTAATCGGGCGACCCGGCGCCTTACGCCGCCCACGCGGACGGATCCATCCGGTTTCGAGCAGCACGTCGATCGTGCCCTTGGCCGCGGTGACGCCGCGAATTTCCTCAATTTCAGCGCGCGTCACCGGCTGATGATAGGCAATGATGGCGAGCGTCTCCATGGCGGCCCGTGACAGCTTTTTCGGCTGCACGGATTCGTGGGTCAGTAGCCAGGCGAGATCGTTGGCGGTGCGGAATGCCCATTTGCTTCCGACGCGCACGAGATTGACGCCACGCGCCGCGTACTCGGTCTGTAATCGGCGCAACGTCGTACGCACGTCCACACCGGCCGGCAGGCGACGCGCCAGCACCTTTTCATCGAGCGGCTCGCCGGCGGCGAATAACAACGCCTCCAGCAGGCGCAAGTCTTCGGGACGCGTATTGGCGTCTTGTTCGGCTTTTTCTTCCGCCATCGTCATACGTTTCTCGGCCAAGCTCGCCATCGATAGCTCCCTGGCTCCTGTTTCCGTTTATCTATTGTGCCGTTGCATCGGGCGCGCGGTCGCCGGCCGGACGCACGTCGACGCGCTTGCGCACGTAGATCGGAGCGAACGCCGCATGCTGGTGCAGTTCGATTGCGCCTTCGCGCACAAGTTCGAGCGTAGCGGCAAGACTCGACGCCAGCACGGTCGCGCGCATTTCCGGCGTTGTCAGGTACGCAATCAGGTATTCGTCGAGCCTCGACCAGTCGAGGGCGGCACCCATCAGCCGTTGCAGCGCGTCGCGTGCTTCCGTGAGCGACCATACCGTGCGGCGCTCAAGGCGCACCCGGGCTAGCGCGTGTTTCTGTCGCTCGCGCGCATAGGCGGTGAGCAGGTCGTAGAGCGTCGCGGACCATTCCGGTCGCCGGATTTCCTCGATCGGCTCGGGCTCGCCCCGGTCGAATATGTCGCGGCCGAGTTGCGGGCGCTCGAACAGCCTGCCGGCCGCGATGCGGATGGCTTCGAGCCGGCGCAGACGCAGCGCCAGCGCCGCCGCCATGTCGGCCGCGCTCATGCCTTCCGGTCCCGCCACCTCCGGCAAAAGTAGCCGCGACTTGAGGTAGGCGAGCCACGCCGCCATGACCAGATAATCCGCGGCAAGTTCGAGCCGCATCCGGCGCGCCGCCTCGATGAACGCGAGATACTGATCGGCAAGCGCGAGGATGGAGATTTTCGCGAGATCGACTTTCTGGTCGCGCGCCAGCGTCAGCAGCAGATCAAGCGGCCCCTCGAAACCCTCGACGTCGACGATCAACGCGGGGTCATCGCTCGCCCGTTCGCCACGGTCCGATGAGAACGGCAGGATGTCGGCGGTCATGAGCGGGCCATTCGCGCGCCGGTGCGCGCTCCCATCAGCCGCGACAATTCCGCGCGCGCGGCGTCAAGATAGAGCGGCGTTGGCGCCCGCCGCGCCGCCAGCGCAGCCGTCGCGCGCCGCCGCGCCGCGCCTGCTAGCGGTGGCGCGCCGGCCGCAACCGCGCGCATTTCCGCGAGATTTCCGTTGCAATGGAGCACGACATCGCAGCCCGCCGCGAACGCCGCCGCGGTGCGCTCGGCGATCGTGCCCGCCAGCGCTTCCATCGATACATCGTCACTCATGAGCAGCCCGTCGAAACCGATAAACCCGCGAATCACGTCCTCGATCATAGTGCGCGACGTGGTCGCCGGAAGGTGCGGATCATAGGCTGTGAACACCACGTGGGCGGTCATCGCCATCGGCAGGTTCGCGAGCGCCCGGAATGGCGCGAAATCCGTGTCCTGCAAGGTGGCCCGATCGGCGTGTACAACCGGCAGCGCCTTATGGCTGTCGGAATTCGCCCGCCCGTGACCCGGGATGTGCTTGAGCACTGGCAGAACGCCGCCTGCAAGCAGTCCGTCGGCGACCGAACGTGCCAGCACGGCGACCTTTTCGGGGGTTGTTGCGTAGGCGCGGTCGCCGATGACCGGGTCCGCGCCAGCGATGGGAACATCGGCCACCGGCAGGCAATCGACGCTGATGCCCAGCGCCGCCAAATCGGCTGCCATAAGCCGTGCCGACAGCCACGCAAACCTCCGGCCGGCATTGTTATCGTGGTCGTAGAGCGCGCCGAAGGCCGCTCCCGGCGGATAGATTGGCCAATGCGGGGGGCCGAGCCGCTGCACCCGGCCGCCCTCCTGATCGACCAGGACCGCGGCCTCGGGGCGGCCGATTTCAGTCCTGAAGTCTGCAATCAGATCAGAAACTTGCGCGGGACTATCGATGTTTCGCTTGAATAATATGAATCCCCAGGGGTTGAACTCGCGCAGAAACGCGCGCTCCGCGGGCGCAATCCGCAGTCCCGCCAATCCCGTAATGAATGCGCGCGCCGCCACAGCCGGCTCCCGGGCACATCCCGGCGAACGAACATCCGTTCGCCCGCAAGATCATGCGCCAAATTGCTTAGAGCGCGCGCGAACTCGGCCAGAGCACATCGCCGAGCGCACGCGTGCCGCGCATTACCCCGCGAAGCCTTTTGCGGTCAAGCAGTTAGTTCTTTTGCACAAGACAGGTGCCGCCCGCCGCCTTGAGCTGGTCACATATTTGCGCGGCCTGGGCCTGGCTCGCGAAGGGACCCACCTGAGCACCGTAGAATGTGCCCTTGCCGGCGATCTCCTTGCGGCGGATCAGCATTTGCTGGTTGCCCAGAACAGCCGGATAGCGCGCCTGGATCGACTGGAACGATGCGGCGGCCTCCTCCTGCGTCTTCTGCGCCGATACCTGGACGACGTAGCCGCCCTGGCCGGCGGGCGCGGCGACGCGCGCCGCCGCGGATGCCAGTGCGCGCGGTGGCGCGGCGGCAGGTGCCGCACGCTCCTCGCTGTCCGTCCTGGGATTAAGCGACAGCGGGCCGCCGCCCGACGTGGTGGCCCGTGACGTTGCGGGGCGGGTCATTGTTGGGCTCGATTCGGGGGGCGCGGCCGCGACCGTTCGCGCTGGCGCAGGCGCGGACGCAACCGGGGCCGGCGTTGCGGCCGGCGGCTGGGTCTGAGGCGGCGCGGTCTGCGCTCCGACTTGCTGGTCGGCGCGGATCGGAATGGTCCGCACCTTGCGCGGTTCATTCTGGTTAGCCGGATTCCTGGCGGCATTCGATGCCGGCGCTGCCGCCTGGCCCGCAGGCGGAACCGCCCAGGCCGGCGCCGACGGGTTAGCCGGTGACGGCGTCGCGGTATTCAATGGCGTCGACGCTCCGCCGAAAACCGAGCGTGCGCCAGCGGGTTTGACGTCAACCGGTTGTTCTTCGCGCGAGACGATCTTTTCGCCCTGCGCGCCATCACCGCCGACGCGGTCGTAGATCTGCTTATTCGATCCGCCTTCGCCTTGGGCGGGCACGATCTTGTTGGGCGTGCTGTCGGCCCGGATCAGCGGCGGAAATCCCGGCGCCCCACTGATGAATGTCCGGTAGGCATAAGCCCCGGCGGTGCCGATCACGGCAAGTCCGAGGACCGCCGCAACGGTGAGGAGGCCGCCGCGCCGGCGCGGTGGCGACGCTTGACTCTCGCTGTCGTCGTGCGGCAGGCGCGCATAAAGTTCGTCGGACAACAGTTGCCCGTCGTCGCCATAATAAGGGCCTTGCTGCCGCGGCTGCCCGTACTCGGAATCGGCGAAGTGCGGAATCTCCGGTCGCAGCTCGTCCGTCGGATGCGGCTGATCGGTTTGGTCATCGGCATACTCGCGGTGCGCCGGAAAATCACCCGGACCGGGTTGCGCGTGCTGCCCTTCGAACGCGTCGGCTGGATCGTCGCGCCTATCGCCGCGGTATGGCTCGTCGCGAAAAGTGTCGGCGCGCAAGTCGTTGCGCGGATCGTTGCGATAGTCGGGTACCAGCGGCGGCGGCCGATAGTCCGCAGGCTGCGCCGGCAAGGCAGCGTCGTGCCGCTGATTGTCGCGTGCACCCGACAGGATTTCACGTAGCGTGCGTTGCGACGGGGGCGAAGGCGGCGGCGGCGCGGGATCTGCGAACGGATCGCTCTGCCCGATCAGCCGGGCGAGTTCGCTCAGCGGATCGTTGCCGGGCCCCCGGGCCGGCGCCTCGGTGGACACGTTGCTGCGCGTGAACGGGTAACGCGGAGAGCGTGGAATATTGTCGTCCGCCATCCTATTTCTGTCCCCTCATTATAGCGCGCTCCTGGCCTCGCGGTCTTGGCAGGCAGGCTCGATCACATCGTTCGGCCCCGAGATTGATCGATGCGACGATCCAAGCGACACGGTGACATCGCCATCAGGCACGAAGTCGGCGGTGCCACGTACGCTACGTCACCCACCGCGACGTCAATGCGCCAGATCACCGCATTTCGTCCGGGGCATCGACCCCGAGCAATGCCAGCCCGGCGGCGAGCACGCTTACCACGCCTTCCACCATCGTAAGGCGGGCTATCGTTAACTGTGGATCATTCTGGATAATGAAGCGTAAATGTGGCGATCCCTGCCCCCGCGTCCATTGGGCGTGAAATTCGCTGGCCAGTTCGTACAGATAGAAGGCGATCCGGTGGGGTTCATGGGCCAGCGCGGCGGCCTCGACCAGGCCGGGAAACTGCGCGATCCGCCGCATCAGGGCGAGTTCCGCGGCATCGTTCAGCCGGTCCAGGCCGGCCTCCGCCAGCCGTTGCCGGCGCGCGTCAGTTTCGACCGGCAGGCCGGGTATGAGCGCGCGCGCATTGCGGAATACCGATTGCGCGCGCGCGTGAGCGTATTGGACATAGAAAACCGGATTGTCGCGGCTCTGCTCGATCACCTTGGCCAGGTCGAATTCGAGCACGGCGTCGTTCTTGCGGTAGAGCATCATGAAGCGCACCGCATTGCGGCCGACCTCGTTGACGACGTCGCGCGACAGCACCAGTTCGCCAGCCCGCTTCGACATTTTGACCGGTGCGCCGGCGCGCAAGAGCTTGACGAGCTGGATCAGCTTGACGTCGAGTTCGGCCTTGCCGCCGCTGATGGCGGCGACCGCCGCCTGCATGCGCTTGACGTAGCCGCCGTGGTCGGCGCCCCAGACGTCGATCAGTACATGGAAGCCGCGCGCGACCTTGGAGCGGTGGTAGGCGATATCGGAGGCGAAATAGGTGTAGCTGCCGTCGGATTTCCTCAGCGGGCGGTCGACATCGTCGCCGAACCGGGTCGAGCGGAACAGGGTCTGCTTGCGATCCTCCCAGTCGTCGACCGGCGCGCCCTTGGGCGGCGGCAGGCGGCCTTCATAGACGAGGTCCGCCGCGCGCAGCTGGTCAATCGTGGCCGCGACCTGATCGACCGGCGGTTCCGGAGCACCATCGTCCTCGCCCTCCCGCTCGAACAGGGCGGCGGCGTCGAATTCGCCTTCGACCAGCGAGCGCTCGGAGAAAAACACGTCATGCACGACGCCGAGCGCCATCAGGTCGTTGCGGATTTCGGCGACCATCATGCGGATCGCGCGCTCGCGCACGATCGGAAGCCATTGCGCCTCGGGCTGATGCTTAAGAATTGCGCCGTAGTCGCTCACGAGCGCGGCGCCGCATTCCTTGAGATAGGCGCCGGGATAAAACCCGTCGGGAATGTCGATGGTCTCGCCGAGCGCCTCGCGGTAGCGCAGATAGGCCGAGCGCGCCAGCACATCGACCTGCGCGCCGGCATCATTGATGTAGTATTCGCGTGTCACGTCGTAACCCGCGAATACCAGGAGATTGGCGAGCGCGTCGCCGAACACCGCGCCACGGCAGTGGCCGACGTGCATCGGGCCGGTCGGATTCGCGGACACGTATTCGACGTTGATCGGTTCGCCGCCGCCGATGGTGCTTCTGCCGTAGTCGCCGCCCGCCAGAACGGCCGCGCGCAGGGCGCTAACCCAGGCCGCGGGTTTGAGCGTGAGATTGATGAAGCCGGGCCCAGCGATTTCGACCCTGGCGACCAGCGGTTCGACGCGCAGGCGCGCGGCAATGGCATCCGCCAGTTCACGCGGATTCTTGCCGACTTGTTTGGCAAGCACCATGGCGGCGTTGGTGGCCATATCGCCATGCGCCGCATCGCGCGACGCCTCGATGCCGATCCGCGATTGATCGATGCCGGCCGGCAGGACCCCGGACGCGACCAAAGCGTCGTTCGCGGCGCGCACCCGTTCAAGCATGACGGAAAAGATGTTCTTGTCGGTCATCGCGGAGCAGCAGCGGCCTCTGTCAGAGGGATGCGACGGCGTCACCCTGCCCCGTCGGCACGAAGCCGGTTTGAGTCATACGCCCGCAGCGCCCGCGAACTAACGTAATTCCGGAGTCGAGTCAAAAAGCCGGGCGTGTTCGATCAAAGCGAACCGGTCCGTCATTCCCGCGATGAAGTCGGCAATCTGGCGCGCCCGGATGCCGTCATCGTCGCTCAATCCATGCTGGCGCTCGAGGGGTAGGTCACCCGCGCGCGCCATGTAGCGGCCGAAGAGGTCGCGCACGACGGCTTCCGCGTCCGTCATGATCCGGGCGATGCGTTGATGACGATACATGCGCGGCAGGAGAAACTCCTTGATGGCGCGGTCGGCGCCCGCCGTGGGCGGCGAGAAGCCGATAACCGCGCCCGCCGCGCCGCGAATGTCCGCGACCGCGCGTGCCGCGATTGCGGCGATGCGGCGCCTACTCTCGCCGATCACGTCTTCGATCATGCGGGCGATCAGACGACGCACGAGTTCGTGGTTGCGCCGGAACGCATCGATGTGCGCCCCGCCCACATCGACCTCGCGCATAATGTCGGCGACGAAGGGAATGTCGGCCAGCTCATCGATCAAGAACAGGCCCGCGCGCAACCCGTCGTCGATATCGTGGGCGTCGTAAGCAATATCGTCGGCGATCGCCGCGGCTTGCGCTTCCGCGCCCGGCCAATGCCACAGTTCGAGGTCCTGCCGCCGGCAATAGTCGGTGATTTCTGCCGCAACGCCGCGCCCGGCATAGCGGCCGATCGCGTTGCCCGAACGGTCGGTCAATGGCCCGTTGTGCTTGACCAGGCCTTCGAGCGTCTCCCAGGTCAGGTTCAATCCGTCGAATGCCGCGTAGCGGCGCTCAAGCCGCGTCACCACCGCCAGCGTCTGCGCATTGTGATCGAAGCCGCCATAGGCCGCGAGGCAGGCATCCAATGCACGCTCGCCGGCATGCCCGAAGGCGGTGTGACCGAGATCGTGGCCAAGCGCCGACGCCTCCGCCAGATCTTCGTCGAGCGCCAGCGCGCGGGCGAGCGCGCGGGC
>JBGPOB010000016.1:0-21899 GCA_041487815.1 Xanthobacteraceae bacterium
AACAAGCTCGTCGCAATAGCGCCGCGCTTCCTCACGCGCCGCCTCGGTGGCGAACCGCCGCAGCAGCATCAGCAAGGGCTCGATTTCGTCGAGCGCCGCGCGCTCGCAGCCTGCGAGAACGCGCTCGATCATGCGCCGCTTGAGACTGCCCGCCCCCACTCCATCGTCGGCATCGACGAACTCCTGCCAGGCCGCGACCGCCTCGCGGAAACCGGGATAGGCGGAAACCGGCAGGTCGGCCTTTCGGTACAGCGCCCGGAATCCCGCCGTACCCGGGTCGCGCACGATGGCGCGCACGCGTATCACCGGAAGCCCGGACAAGTCGGCCATGGCCTCTTCGAACAAGACAAGATTGCCTGACAGCAGCGCACGCAGAATAAGGCCCACGTTGAGTTGGGCGGTCGCGCGCAGATGCTGAACCAGCGCGCGCGTCTGGTTGGGAACCTCGGCTGCGATCGTGACAGATGCCTTGTCGCAGGCCTCGCGCGCAATGCGATGCGCCCGTTCCGCCGGCAACCACTCGCGCGCCGCAACAAAATCCGCCAAGGTCTGCGACAGCTTTCCGACGACGGCCTGGCGCGTCGTCGCTGGCAAATCCGGGCGATCCAGCAGCGTTTCGCGAATCGCGGCAAGATCGCCAAAGCGCTCGACAATGCGGTCGATCGAAAATGGCGCGATATCGGCGGAATCATTCTCGATGAGGGTGAGGCATGCTTCCGGCGAGCCAACTTCGGCAACGGCGGCGGCAACGGCGCGCTGCAATCCAATCCGGCGTGCGATCGCAGCCTGAATCGATGCGGGGCCAGTCGCGACGATCTCGACAAGATCGGCATCAATGAAAAGCGGCGAATGCTCGAGAGCGACGGTCGCAATATCGGGCTGATCGCTGGCGAGACCGTGCAAAACTGCGGCTGGCGCCGCCGGACTGCGGGCGAGATTTTCGGCAAGCGCGGCGCGGACCAGCGGCGAAGCATCGTCGAGCAGGAAGATCATCGCTCCTTCCGCCGCGGCGCGCTGTTCGGTGGACAGGTCGGAATAAAGATAGGCGCGCGCGAGCGCACCGGTGGCGTCCGCGCGCAATCCGGCTGGCGCGGTGCGAACCCATTGCATGAATTGACGAACGATCATGTAGAACGCCGCATCGCTGGTACCGGTGCCCGCAATCCTAGGCAGACGCGCTTAACAAACCGTTCACCATGTTCGTTCGTAAAGATGACCAGGATGTTAACGCCACGTACCCCCTACGCGCGGGTGCGAAAATGGACTCAGCTGTGCTGGCGTGAGTTACGAGCGCGTGCTCGGCCGCGCGAACCGGTCGCGCGACAGGGCGCGATACTGCTCGCGGATGCCGGTCGATGTGGCGGTTTGCTGTACGGATCTAACCGCGGCCGGATCGATCGTCGGCGGCATGGACGAACCAGTGAGGGCGGCTGCGACATGCGGTCGCGTCGCCCACAATTCACGCACGACGCCCGACACCGGGCCGGTGCGGCCTTCGCTGGTAAACATCGTGTGAAAGATCGGCCGCCCGGGCGGTGCCTGCGGCAGCGGCACGGCGTTTTGTGCAATCACTGTGACCGCGCTCACCGGCACGGGCGCCATTTTTGGCGCCGGCGACGCGCTGAGGGCCGCGATGTGGCTGGTGGCGTCGGCGCGCGCGGTCTCATAACGCCGCATCAGCGAGGCGTAGACGTCATTGACGGATTTTGCGTCGCCCTGCCGATCGTAGAAGATCGACCGATTGGCTTTCGCGGCTGCGGGAAACGCGTTAGCGGCAGATGATCTGCCATTGCTGGAAGCAAGATTGATGAGCTTCGCCGCACCGTTGGCGCCGAGAAAGTGTGCGACATAGAGCTCGCCGTCGTTTGCGGCGCGGCCGATCTTATTTTCAAGGCGTGCGGCATTGCTGCGCGTGAACGCGCCTGCCATCGCGGCATTTGTCGACGGGTCGTCGCGCAACGCCAGGATCTTTTGCCGCATCACAGGGTCGGCAACCTCGTAGCGCCCTCTCGCTGTCCGAGTAATGGCGTCGGAATATTGGCGAAACCCGAGCGCGGGGCCCGCCTCCTTAAGCGTGGCAAGCCAGGTGCCTTCAACGAATTGAAACAGGCCGCGTGCCGAGGAAGTCCGGGCGCCGGCGTGGGGATTAAGCCCGGATTCGACTTGTGCGGTGGCGAGCAAATATTCGAAGCTGGTGCCGGTTGCCCGCGCGGCTCCTCGAATCGCACCTGCAACCGCCGTTCCCGACGTTTCGGCCGTGCCGTTGATCAGCATCGAATGTGCTTTCCCGCCAATTCGCATCATCAAAGTTTATGGTAAACAGACCGTAAACGCTTCGAGCGTATTTGTGCTCCAGGAGGGCAGACCATGCCGCAAGCGGTGTCCCGTCACCCCCGTGGCGGGCTTTATTACGAGGATTTTGCGGTCGGCGAGGTGGTCAAGCACCGTTACACGCGAACGGTGACGCAGATGGACAACATGCTGTTTTCCAACATGACCCTCAACCCGCAGCCGCTGCACATCGACCGGCACTTCTGCGAGCAGGAGACCGAATGGGGTCAGCCGCTTATGAATTCGCTCTTCACACTCGGGCTGATGATCGGCATTTCGGTTTCCGATCTCACCGTCGGCACCACGATCGCCAATCTCGGCATGACCGAAGTGAAGTTTCCACATCCACTGTTTGAGAACGATACCGTTCATTGCACGACCGAAGTCATTGGCAAGCGCACGTCGAAGTCGCGGCCGGACGCCGGCATCGTCGAATTTCACCACCGCGCCCTTAATCAGAACGAAAAGCTTGTGGCCGAGTGCCGGCGCCAGGCCTTCATGCGCATGCGGCCGAAATGAGGCGTTCGTTTCTGTTTGCACCGGCCGACAGCGTCAGGAAGCTCGACAAGGCGTTCGCGAGCGAAGCCGATGCATTGATTGTTGACCTTGAAGACTCGGTCGCGGCTGCGAACAAGGTTACTGCGCGTGCGACTGCAGTGGAGTTTCTGACGCGAAGCGTGCCCATCAACCAGCGACCCTGGCTGATCGTACGCGTTAATGGCCTGCGCACGGATATGATCGACGGCGACCTCGATGCAGTCGTGGCGGCACGGCCGGACGCGATCATGCTGCCGAAAGCGGAGGGCGCGGCATCGATTGTTCACCTCGATGCCAAGCTCGCCGCCCACGAGGCGCTCCACGGTCTGCCCGCCGGACACATCGATATCGTTGCCATCGCCACGGAGACTGCGGCATCATTGTTCGTCGCCGGTACCTACAAGGATGCAAGCCGGCGCCTGTCCGGATTGACCTGGGGCGCAGAGGATCTGGCGGCGGAGTTGGGAGCCGAGACCAACCGCGACGATGACGGAAGTTTCCTCGACCCTTATCGGCTGGCGCGGGTGCTGTGCCTGGCCGGCGCCGCCGCGGCGCTTGTGCAAGCGATCGACACGGTTTTTGTCGACTTTCGCGACGAGATCGGCCTGCGCCGGGAAGCCGAGGACGCACGCCGCGACGGCTTCACCGGAAAGCTTGCCATCCACCCTTCCCAGGTCGCGATCATCAACGAGGTGTTCACACCGTCCGCGGCCGCCGTCGCCAGGGCTCGCACAATCGTGGCAGCGTTCGATGCTGCGCCCGGCGCCGGCGTCGTAGCGATTGACGGCGTCATGTACGATCGTCCGCACCTTGTGCGCGCCGAGCGCCTGCTGGCACGCGCGCCGGCGGCGAAACCATAGCCTTCAATCGTTCTTGTAGACGTCCTTCGGATCGAAGGTCTTCTCGGCGTCGCGGAATTCGAGCAGCGTCGCGTGACCGGCGGCATCCTTGAGATTCACGGCGCGATAGAAACACGTCTTGCGCCCGGTGTGGCAAGCGCCAAGCCCAACCTGCTCGACGCGGATCCAGATCGCGTCCTGATCGCAATCGACGCGCATCTCCACAACGCGCTGGCTGTGTCCCGATTTCTCGCCTTTGTGCCACAGCGCTTTGCGCGAACGGCTATAGTACCATGCCTGCCCGGTATCGATGGTGCGCCCCAGGGCTTGGGCATTCATATAGGCCACCATCAGCAGCTCGCCCGACCAGGCATCGCTGACGACACACGTAATCAGCCCGTCCGCGTCAAATTTCGGAACAAGGACGTGCCCCTCCTCGATCTGCTCGGTGTTCAGTCGCGGCGCGAAGCGATAGATTTTTTCACCGGCGCTCACGGGCGTCCGCGTCATCTCTGCTGACTGCGTACCAACGCAATGAAGCGTGACTGCGTCTCGGCATCGTCGCGGAATTGGCCGGTGAACAGCGTGGTCACCGTGATGGCGCCGGTCTTCGCAACGCCGCGCTGCGACATGCAGGTATGTTCGGCTTCGAGCATTACTGCGACGCCGCGCGGCCGCAGGACCTTTTCAATCGCCAGCGCGATCTGCGAATTGAGATGTTCCTGTGTTTGCAGGCGCAATGCGAAGACATCGATCAAACGCGCGAGCTTCGACAGGCCGACGACACGCTCGACCGGCAGATAGGCGATGTGCGCCTTGCCGAAGAACGGCATCATGTGATGCTCACAGTGGGAGTGAAACGGAATATCCCGCACCAGGACCAGATCGTCGTAGCCGCCGGTTTCCGAAAACGTGCGGTCGAGCACATCGTCGGGGCTTTCGCGGTACCCGCCGTAAAGCTCTTCGTACGCCAACACCACCCGTCGCGGCGTGTCGATCAGCCCCTCGCGGGCCGGATCGTCGCCGGCATAGGCAATGAGCGTTCGCACTGCGGCTTCGGCCTCCTCGCGCGAGGGGCGGGTCACGGCAGGCACGTCGATCGACAGCAGGGCTGCGCGCTTCTTCGTTTGGGCGTCCATTAACGTCGCTCCGTTCGACCGGTGCCGTTACTGCGGCTCCGGATGTGTCACCGGGTCGAGCGTCGAAGGATTGACCCATCCTGTTGAGGAATCAGGTAAACCGACGCTGACTTCGTTCGACCGAGGTGGCCCGGCCGACCGGGTTTGCCTGGCCCGCTTTGACGGAACCAAGCCGCAGCGGGGCATTTCACCCTGACTGCGCTGATCTTATATAGCGTATCGGCCGACCGGCACAATCAACACCCTGTCATGGGGCCGGTGACCTTTTGTTATGGAATATTCAACGAATCGCCGATCAACGCCGAACCCTGACCCATGCTGAACGACGTCTACAACCGGCGCATCTTGGAGCTGGCGGGCAATATCCCCCGCCTCGGTCGACTGCCGACGCCGGATGCTACCGCTACCGCACATTCCAAGCTTTGCGGATCGACCGTCACGATCGACCTCAAGATGGACGGCGATACGGTCACGGATTTTGCCCATGACGTCAAAGCCTGCGCGCTGGGCCAAGCTTCGTCCTCGATCATGGCGCGCAATGTCGTTGGGGCGAAGGCGGCGGAACTGCGCCAACTGCGCGAAGACGTCCGCAAGATGCTCAAGGAAAACGCTGCGCCGCCGGCCAACGGCAGGTGGGCCGACATCGCGGTATTGGAACCGGTCCGCGACTACAAGGCGCGCCACGCCTCGACCATGCTGACCTTCGACGCGGTCGTTTCCGCCATCGATCAAATCGAGGCCAAGCGCAAGCCGCAAACCGCCGCACACTAGCGCGCAATCGGCAAACGTGGCTACCGGTCTTGCGCCGGCGATCAAACTTGCGTCGGTGGCGCGAACTGATCTGCATTCGCGCGATAACTTATTAATTTGGCGCGTAATCCTATCTGCCTTCGCCGGATCATGCGCTGGCGCGATACCAACGCGGACAGTGTGTCACAAGGTTGCCACTGCCTATTTACGGCAGGTGGCGATCGTGCGCTTGAAGCTGTCGCCGAAGCCGGTGCTGCCGGGCCGAATGACGGTCCGAACCATCCTCCGCGTCTGGGTAGCGACCACCAGCGCTTCGCCGCCCGTCGCCGCGAGCGAATTAAGGAACGGCGCCGGAACCGTCGCGGTGGCAAAGGATTTGAGTTCCTCCGAACCGGGCTCCAAGGCGGACGCCTGCACCTTGAGCAGCAGGCGATTGTTCTTGCCGCTTGCAAGGCCGACTCCGGCGACGCGGTCGCCCGCCACGTCGAACCGTGATCGGCGCTGTTCGGAATAGGCCGCGGTGACCGTGCCATCGTCATTGCACGTAAACGACAGTTCAAACGACCCGATCGGCTCACCTTCAATCGTCAACGGATGGCGTCGCGAAAATCCGCGCGGCGCCGCCGTCTCATTGACCGACCAGGCCCGGTCGACCGTATCGAGCGGCCGGCCAGCCGGCGGAACGAACGTGGCGGCACTATCGAGAGCCACGCCTGACGGCGCCGGCGTGAAAGGATCCTCGGTATTGGTGAGTTTCAGGCGCTGCAGTTCTTCGGGCCTGAACGGCCGCAGGTTTTCCCACGGCGGGATGCGCAATGCGATCTCGAAGAGCTCGATCTCGCCGCCCATTTCGACGATGTAGCGCGCGAGAAGCCCAAGTTCGCGCTGCAAGCTGACGAGGTCTTGAGCATTGTAGTTGGCCGCAACGGCATCATCGCGCTTAAGCCGTGGCCAGATCTGATGCACCAGCACGCGCGCCTCTGGCGGAATGTGCCGCCGGCTGCCGCCGAGCACGACAAATGGGCACATTGATGCGCAGATCGCCGCCGCTGATAGTTCGGCGCGATCCGAGCCGTCGGCGGCCACCGGCAGCTTCTTGGTACGGCCGACGGTCGTTGCGATGCCGAGCTGGCGAAACAGGCGTCCCAATGCCATTGAAGCGCCGACGGCGCCGCCGTCGGATTCGATAACGACGGTGGCGCCGCGCACCTGCCGCTGCTGCATGAATTCGACGAAACTACGCGTCGTATTCGGAATGATCCGGCCGGATGCCGAAATCCATTCGCGGCAATGGTTGCGGCACTTGTCAGCCGGTCCCTCGCGCACCCACTCAAACCGCATCGGCGGCTTGGCATCGGCGGGTTGCAATCCTGGCGTCGGCGCCTGCGGTGACGGCTGCGCAGCCGCAGCCGAAATCCACGCCAAAACCGCAGGCACGGCAAAAATGGCTCGATGCATGGCCAAGCTCATCGGGTACGCAGCTATGATAGGATTTTGACCGCTAACAATGCCTTGCCGAAGATACCATATCAGGTTTTAAATCACGCGGACTTGAAGCGCGCATGAACTTGGATCGCCTGTTTGACGCCGCCAGCCTTGCGCCACGCCTCGCCGGACGCGGCCTGGTGGCAGCCTACCGTTACACGCTGTCCCCGCTGGTCGGCTTCGATTGCCGGCACTTGCCAACGTGCTCGCAATATGCCGACGAGGCCCTCGCGCGTCACGGCCTGTGGGCCGGCGGCTGGATGACGTTCGGCCGATTGTGCCGCTGCCATCCGTTTGGCACCTCCGGCCTCGATTTCGTGCCGGCGACGACGCCGGCCCGGGCGCGCTGGTTTTTGCCGTGGCGTTATGGTCGCTGGTTATGGCGACAGCGCGACGATCAATCCGGTGACGAACCTGACAAGCACGCGCCATCCCCGCGGTCCACGCCGCTGCGCGCGCCCGGCGCGAGCGATTAACGCGTGTCTTGCGCCAGCCGATCAAGCCGCAGTGACGCGTCGGTGGAACCCAGTTCCGCCGCACGCTCGTACCAGACTTTGGCCTGCGCCGGATCCGGCTGAAAACCGAGAACACCGAGACGGTTTAGCATGACCGGATCGTAGGTCGCGCCAAGCGCGAGCGCCGCGCGCGGATCGCGAGCGTCGGCGGCACGTTGCAACATGAGCCGCGCTGAGGCGACGTCGCCTTGGACAAGAAGTTCTTCGCCGCGCTTGAACAGGTTGGCAATTTCGTCGCGATCAAGTTGACGCGTGCTCGGCGTCAAGGGCGGCGCCGTGCTGCGTGACGGTAATGTCGGTTGCGCCGCAAGCGTGGGTTGCCGCGCTTGCGGCTGTTGCGCAGGCTGAATTTCATCTGACGGCACGCTTGTCATGGCGGCGCCAACCCATTCCAGATTCATGATCCGGCTGTCCGCGACAGTTTCGTCGCTCAATCGCAGGTCAACAACCAGTTTCATGTTACCCGCGAAGTCTTGCGGCGGCAGAACGACCGCCTTGGCCACATTGCGAACCGGAATTCGCCATTCGGTAGCGCTGATCGAATTGCCGGCGGTCACGCGCGTTCCAGCAGCGAGCCCCGCGATCGCGATGAACGCTCCGGCCGACGAACCGGTGACCGAAATTGCCAGCGGCAGTGGTTCATTGATTCGACCGCTCAGATCACCAACAACCAGCTGCAATGCCGGTATGGCTGGTGGCGCGTACTGGCGCGCCAGCGCCGTTGCACCGAGTGCTGTTCTCGTAGCTTCCGGCCATTGCGCGAATGGAACTACGCCAAAAATGAAAAGACACACCACCCCGGCGACAAAACAAAATGCGAGCAAAATAGGCGCAGCAGCGCCAATGAGAGAGTGGCGTCTTTCAGGCATCGGCGGCTCCGGGAGAAACTGCGGCCTGAGCGACTGATGCATGAGAAGATGATGGATGGCGGTATCGCGCTCGTCGGGCTCGAGTTCCGTTTGTGACTTTCCCTGTCCGGGTTCGGGTAGCATGCTGGCCTGTGGAAGGGAATTTCGCACCCGCTCGGGGCGTGGCGCGGGCGCACCAGCCAGCGGCGGCGATGAACTTTCGCGCAACCATCGCGGTGCATAGATCGAAGGATCATCAAGATCGCGGGGATGTCGGATCGGAGCACTCATACACGCCTCCTCCAGTACAAACTCTAACGCGGGTCTTTGTTTGGTCGTCGTTAGGATCTCCATATCAACGGCGCTCGCGCACCTGATTCCACTTGATAAATTCTTGAAACAATTGCTCGCGATTTTCCGGCGTTGCCGCCCCGATCTTGTCCGCAGACGCCCCGCGGGTGGCAAGAAAGCGATCGAATTGGTCGCGCTCGGCTAGCGGCTGCTTGCGATTACGCTGCAACCATTCCTCTGCCGCAGGAAATCGGGACCAGCCGGGGACGACCGCGGCCAAGTTGGTCTCGCGCCATTTGGGATGACGCGGCGCGACGCGGAAATCGTTGATCCTCGGGAAGAACGCTTCGACGAACTTCTCGATGCGGCGATAGCGATCGGTATCGTTCGGCCAATTGTAGGCGATCAGTACGGCGCTAACCGCGATCGTATCAATGGCGCGTCCCTGCTCGATGAGCTGCGGATAGTCATCGTGGGTCAGGGTTGCCGGCAGGTAGTCGCCCTGCAACGGTTTGGCGTAGGCTACCGGAAGTATGCGAAAGCCGTCGGCGGCTCTCAGTTTTGCGGTCGAGCCGGTTGGCTTGCCGGCGATCAATACCGATGCGGCAATTTCGCCTTTTTTCAGTGCTTCGGCCGCATCATTCTGTCCCATGTTGACTTCGACGGGTTTGACGCCGAGGCGCTCGAAGATGTCGCGGGTCGAGAGTTGCGTGCCGCTGCCGACGTCGCTGAAGTTCACCTTCTGACCGGCGAGTTGCTCAATCGAATCGATGCCGGAGTCGGCGCGGACGATCAGGTGCATCTCCTCGTTGAACAGCTTAGCGATGTAGACGATCTTGTCGTCGATCGGCCCGATTTCACGGGTCCGCCGGAACAGGCTCAGCAAATTTGATTGCGTGATGCCGAGGTCAACGCCACGCAGGAACCGAACATCCCGAATATTCTGCCCGCCGCCCTTGCCGACAATCGGCAAGATCCGCAGATCATCGCCATCGTCCAAAACCGCCGATAGGTCATAGGCGATTGAGAGGTAGGTTCCGTTCAGGTTTCCGGATACGAGCGCAATGGTGTTGGAGTTGATGCGCTCGCCCAGGCTATTGACGGTGCGGACGGCAGCAACCTCGGCCCGCACGGCCTCCGTCCGCACGGCGCGGCGGACAGTCGATTTCTCCTGCGCATAACAGATCGGAGTGAGAAACCCTGCGACGATCAAGGTCGCGACAAGTACGCAAACACCCTCTGCAAGCCGTGACGATCGCCGCAAAGCTCCCATGACACCCCCTGTGTAATGACGGCGCCAAACAAACGCGAGCCTGCGCAATTCGCGTCGCGCAGAATCGCAATCGAATGTGAGAGGGCGATAGCGACGCCTCCCAGCGCCTGAGACATCCGTCGTCGAACATTCGTTGAGATTTTTTTGTTGTGGGAATCATTACTTTCAATTTGACCTCAATGGGGCCGCACTGGGGCATTTTGTTCTTCGTTTGTGGGCGACCATTTGCCAACAATCGCATTTACTCCACATCTCGAATGTTGCAATCCGCCTGCCGATTCATGCGCACGACATTGTTCCGGCGCCGCAAATGAACACCGCTCATTCGTCCATCGTCGCATTCGCAGCCGCACACCGATCGCGGAATGCCATCGCGAGCAACGGTCGCGGATAGATGAGCGGCGGACACAAAACCAGCGCTAGTAGATCACTGTTGCGAGGCCGTGGTTCGCAACTCATGCGGGAGACAGCAGATTGGATGAGGCAATAATGGCGTGCGACGAGGCGCGCGTCGCGACAGCTAAGACGAGGTGCGTGTCGCGACAGCTAAATCGTGATCAACGCATCTCATCGCGCTGGATCTTTTTCGAGAAATGCGCCGCGACGGGCCATGGCGCTGGTATTTCCCGCCATGCACACTGGCGCAGCACAGATTCGCGACCTAATCGGACTGAGGGCATTGCAAAGGTGGTTCATTATTGAGCTGAGTCACCGGACGATTTTCGGTGGAAAGCGCGGCTAACAAGTAGCCAATGGTCCTGCGATTTCTGCTGTAGCGGCTGATTGGCCGCCCCTGTTGAAAATCGGTCTGTTCATGCAGATAGACCTGCACCGGTTTCGATAGCCACCAGCTCATGGATAGGTCCCGCGTCCCCGCTTCCTCACCTGTAATACCCTGCGTACTTGATTTGGCGGCTTCGCGCGGCTCGCCCCACACTCTAATCCAGGCGATATTGCAGGACTTCCCATTGAGCCGGTCCAAGGCGGCCATAGCGCCTTCAACGGCCAACGCACCGCGCGCGTCGCGCGTGTGAACGACCGCCTTAATTGGTCCGGAGATGTCGGTAACGATTGAACCTTCCGACCGGTAGCTAACGGTAGGTAAGGTCGCCGCGCCCCCAGGCGCTGCTTCCGGACTATAGGACGTGTCCTTCGGCGGCACTTCAGGATCGTTGGACAGCACTAAAATAAACGGACGCAGATCGGAATCGACTGCGAGCATCGCCAAAGCAAGTTCGGTCGCGGTCTGCGCACCGAAATTTTCAAAATATCCTCCATCGACAATCCGATCGAGCACGCGTGTGCCGCCATCGGTGATTTCGCCGGGCGGCGAAATTAACGGAAAACGGGCGGAGTTATGCGCAGCGGTGCTTAACCGCACGTCCTTAAGTTTCATCTTCTCGGCGATAAGGAAATTGTGAAACAGCCGCGCATCGGAGAACAGCGGACAAGTTTCGGAGCGCGGTTGCAGCGGACACACCGTCCCCTTGCGAGGCATATAAGTGGCATCAAGCATCGTCGTAATGATGCGCTGGCCGTTGCCGACCGACGTTCCGTTAAGCACCAGCAACGGCAGCCAACGAACTTTGTCATCGGCGCTTTTGCTCGGCCGCAAACTCATGAACGGGCACTCGAGGCTGGCGACGCAATCCGACGGCGATGTCTGTCGCATCGGCTGTCTGACGATGCTCCGAAATCGCTCTTCCCACGAGCGCTCCAGCAATGCCGCCCGATCCTGCCAGCCGTTAATGAGGGAGCCGATGAAGCGAAACATGTCGCGGAACGTGAAGCCCGTGAACACCGGCGTGAGGAAGTCGCCCGACATCATCGATTCAAGACAAGACCGCCAGCTATTGATCGTCGAGCCGTGCCAAAGCACATCGCTTTTCACACCGCACGGCTGCTGGCCGTTTTCCGAGGCTGCCAACGCCGCCACCGTCATCACAGCTCCAACCGAACTTCCGGAGACGGTCGAAAATGCAAAGATGTGATTGGCAACTTCGCCGGATGAAAGCCCGTGTCCCCTGTCCGTTGTACGCAACGTGTCGTCGAGCAATTGCCCTATCACGCCCGCAGTGAAGAAGCCTGCGCGGCTCGCGCCGCCCGAGGCCGCGACGATAATCGGGCGCGGGCACGCTTGCCCACGGTCGCAGCCGTTTGCCCGCTTCCACATCGCCACGGCGTCAACCAGGTTGATGCTGCCGATTGTATTCCGGGCATCCGCGTATTTGGCGCCGCTTGAATTGATTACAGTTTGATCGGGATCGATCAGGCGGACGCGATAATTGTCCCCGAAGACGAATAACAAGATCGCAAGCAGCAGCACCGCAAACAGGATCAACGGCGCCTGCAGGCGGCGTCCCAACCCTGCAAGATAGGCCGCCAGCGGCAGCCATCCGCCCAGTACGAATGGCACGGCGGATGCGCGCGGGAAAAGCTTGGCAAAGAACTCCGGCAATACAATCGGCAGCAACGCAAACAGGGCGAACATTCCCAATAACAGCAATGGGCCGAGATTGCTTTCATCCCCGCGCCGCGCCCGCGTCAGCCGCGGCACAAACCGGCGCACGGCTGCCATCGGCATAGCGGCGATGGCTTCGGCGCACACCGTTGTCCGTCGCTTGGTGAGGTGCCCGCGATAGACCGTATAGAGCCAGAACACGATGAGCGACGCGGCGATCCCCGCAGCAACAAGCGAAAGATGCCGGGTCATTGTGGCGTAGCTGTATTCCACGCTGGCGACATCGGGGAGATTTTGCTGCGACCGCAGCGCTGCACCCAACATCGCCACGAAAGTCAGCGCGCCGAGCGCGCGCGGCGTCCACTTCTGTAGGCCCTTGATGAATGCCGTGTTGCGTTGCTGAATGCGTTTTAGAAGACGTTCATCGGTATTGATCAGAAGTCGCGATGCATAGTGCGTCGGCATCGCCCAGACGAACATCAGCAGGTTCAAAAAGACCGCAATGCGGATCCACGCCTCCGCTGAATTTGGCGTAGCCAGTTCGACGAGAAGGTCCTGGGCCTGCGGCAGATACCAGAGAATTCCGAAGCCAACGATCAGCACGGCAACCGGCGCCCGCAGCACCCAGAGCGTCAGAAAAAAATCAAACACATGCGGCCACCAACGCTCCCACCAGGTTGCGTCCACCGCACTGGTTGCGTCGTTGGCAACTCGATCCATCGTCCCCCACTACGGCGCGAGGTATTCTAACAACTATCGCGTTATTTTTCTTATCGTTGCAATTTAAGCTAACATGTTGGACGTTGACTTCGAAAGTCATTTAGACGATTAGCAATACCGCTTACCTGCGTTCGTAGGCAGCGAGTGAGCACCAGGAGTGAACGATGACTGCACAAGGCACCGTCGCCTTGACCTTTCCCGATGGCGCGCGCCGGGAATATTCCAAAGACATTTCGGGTCTCAACATCGCCAAGGGCATTTCGCCCTCGCTAGCCAAGCGCACCGTCGCCATGGCGCTCGATGGCATCGTCGTCGATCTCGCCGAAAAGATTTCGCGCGACGCCAAGATCGAGTTCATGACCCGCGACGATCCGCGCGCGCTCGAACTGATCCGCCACGACTGTGCCCATGTGCTCGCCGAGGCGGTGCAGACGCTGTGGCCCGGCACGCAGGTCACGATCGGCCCGGTGATCGAGAACGGATTCTACTACGACTTCTTCCGCAACGAGCCGTTCACGCCCGAAGATTTCCCGGCGATCGAGAAAAAAATGCGCGAGATCGTCGCGCGTGACAAGCCTTTCACCAAGGAGGTCTGGTCGCGTGAGGAAACCAAGCGCGTCTTCCGCGACAGAGGGGAAGCCTTCAAAGTCGAGCTGGTGGACACAATTCCTGCCGATCAGGAAATCAATATCTACAAGCAGGGCGACTGGTTCGACCTTTGCCGCGGCCCGCACATGACTGGGACGGGAAAAGTCGGCGACGCCTTTAAGCTGATGAAGGTCGCGGGGGCGTATTGGCGGGGCGATGCCCGCAATCCGATGCTGACCCGTATCTACGGCACGGCCTTCGCCAAGAGAGAAGACCTCGATGCCCACCTCAAGCAGATCGAGGAAGCCGAGAAGCGCGACCACCGCAAGTTGGGACGCGAGATGGACCTGTTCCACTTCCAGGAGGAAGCGCCGGGAGCGGTGTTCTGGCACGCCAACGGCTGGACGCTGTTTCGCACGCTCGAGCAATACATTCGCCGGCGGCAGGCCGATGCCGGCTATGTCGAGGTCAACTCGCCGCAACTCATGGACAAGGAACTCTGGGTCACGACCGGGCACATCCCGACCTACAGCGACATGATGTTCCTCACCGCCAAGCGCGAGGAGGACGAACGCATCTATGCCATCAAGCCGATGAACTGCCCGGGCCACGTGCAGATTTTCAAGAATGGGCTCAAATCGTATCGCGATTTACCCATGAAGATTGCCGAGTTCGGCAAGGTTCACCGGTTCGAGCCCTCGGGAGCATTGCACGGGCTGCTGCGCGTGCGCGCGTTCACCCAGGACGATGCGCACGTCTTCATCACCGAAAGCCAGATCGCCGAGGAGGCGCTCAAGATCAACGATCTCATCCTCACGATCTACCAGGATTTCGGCTTTTCAGACGTGCGCATCAAGTTCTCCGACCGTCCTGACAAGCGAATCGGCGATGATGTCGTCTGGGACAAGGCGGAAGCCGGGCTGATGGCGGCACTCAAAGCCTCCGGCCGGCCGTGGACGCACAACAAGGGCGAAGGCGCATTCTACGGGCCGAAGCTCGAATATGTCCTGCGCGACGCTATCGGCCGCGAATGGCAGTGCGGCACCGTGCAGGTCGACCTCAACCTGCCCGGCCGGCTTGGCGCGTTCTATATCGACGAGCATTCCAACAAAGTGACGCCGGTGATGTTGCATCGCGCGATATTCGGCTCGCTCGAACGATTTACCGGCATCCTGATCGAGCACTACGCGGGGCATTTCCCGCTCTGGTTCGCGCCGACGCACGCGGTCGTCGCGACCATTACGTCCGATGCCGACGCCTATGCGCGCGACGTCATTGCAGCCGCGCGCCGCTCCGGCCTGCGCGTTGAGTCCGACCTGCGCAATGAAAAGATCAATTATAAGGTGCGCGAGCATTCGCTGGCGAAAGTGCCGGCGCTGCTGGTGGTCGGAAAAAAAGAAGCCGCGGAGCGCGCCGTCTCGATTCGCAGGCTCGGCAGCGACGGCCAGCAGGTGCTGCCGCTCGATACGGCGCTGGCCATGCTTGCGGACGAGGCGATCGCGCCCGATGTCCGGCGGATGCAGCCGGCGCCTTGATCAACGCGCCAGCACTTCGATCTCGCCGTCCACGCCGGTCGTTACCTTGAAATCGCGCTGGAAGGTCTTGCCTTCGTTGCGCGCGATCGCGCGATAATCGCCTTCCGCAAGCACGACGCGCGGGAATGCGCCGATCGACTCCTTGATCACATCGCCGCCGGGCGTCAGCACCGTCCATTCGGTATTCGCCAGCGCCTCGCCGCCGCTATTGCTCACCAGCTTCAGCATGATCACGGCGGCCCGGTGGCTGATGTTCACGTCGGTCAGCTTGCCGGGCTGCACCCGGATATCCGAACGCACGACCGCATTGCCGTCGCCATAATTGGAGACGATGTAGTACGTGCCTTCTGGAACCACGACCAAATCGCCGGTTGCAATCCCATTTGCGATTGGCTGGCGGTCGCCGGTGTCGAACTGGCTGCCACTGTAAATATCGAACGAAATCTGCCCAGCCGGAATGCGCGTGTCCGCAACTCTTCCCTCCAGCCGAATGGCCCCGGCCGGAAGATCGAACATTTCGCGCACCGGTTCCGACCGCAACGAAACTGCCTTCGAGGCGCTCGCCAGACCGAAAGTGACATGGACGACATACTCGCCGGGCGGCAGGGCAAACGTCGGCGCCGCGGATCGCTCCTCGCGCAAGGCTCGATAGCCGCGGGCGACGTCGGGCTTGGCCGGATAGATACGCCAGATCAGACCGTTGGCGATCGGCTGCGGCGTTTCGCGCCCATAGCGGGCGGCGACTGCGAGCGACACCGGCCCGCCGGGGGCTTGCGTCACCGTCTGCGGCGCCGCAGTCGGTGGCAATACGGGTGAAATGCGCATTGGAGCGCCCGGCGGCGCGAGCGGCTGCGGCACCGCGCTTGGCGGCGCAAATTGCTGCGGCGGCGGTCCGAACTGCGTGCCGCCAAACTGCGCGAGTGCCGGCGCCGCAACGCCCAGCGCCGTCGCCAGCGTTATCGCCGCCGGCAATCCGATCCAACGATAGCAAGCCCCGTCCCATGTCCCCGTCATCGCGGGCATTTTTCGACCGAGATTGGGGCAAATTCAAGCCGGCAATGGCCCTGCACACGGCTTTCAACCGCCATGAAATTTCGCGCCCGCAAAGGCAAAAGGTAAGTTAGGGAACCAGCAGCATCGAGCCCGTAGCGATGCGCGCTTCAAGATCATGGTGGGCCCTGGCGGCATCCTTGAGCGCATAGGTGCGGCTGATCTCCACCTTGAGCACGCCACGTTTGACCATGTCGAACAGCTCCGCCGCCGCCGCGCGCATGGTTGCGACATCGCGCACGAAGCTGCTCACGCCCGGCCGGCAAATCGACACCGAGTCCTTCGCCAGCAGCAACAGTTCAAACGGAGGAACATGGCCCGAGGCGTTGCCGTAGTTGATCATCATGCCGAAGGGACGCACGCAGCCGAGCGAGCGTACGAACGTATCCTTGCCCACGCCATCGAACACGACCGACACGCCGCCCTCCACGAGCCTGTTGGTTGCGGCGACAAAATCGACGTCGCGATAGAGGATCGTGTGATCGCAGCCGTGCGCGCGGGCGATTTCTGCCTTTGCCGGCGAGCCGACGGTGCCGATGACGGTCGCGCCGAGATGCTTCGACCACTGACACAGGATGACGCCGACGCCAGCGGCCGCCGTGTGGATCAGTACCGTGTCGCCCGGCCGCGGCTTGAACAGCTTGTTGATGATGAGCGAGGCGGTGAAACCCTTGAGCAGCATCGCCGCCGCCTGCTGGTCGGTCACGCCCTCCGGCACCTTGACGAGCCGGTCGGCAAAGACGTTGCGCGCTTGCGCATAGGCGCCCGTGTCCTCATAGAATTCGCCGTGCATGCCGGCATAGACCACGCGGTCACCCGGCTTGATATCGGTTACGCCCGGTCCGACGCTCTCGACGACGCCAGCGGCCTCGTTGCCGAGAACAACCGGAAATTGCAGCACCTGCTTGAGATAGAAGCCGCCGCGGCGCACGTTGACGTCGGAATAGTTGACGCCAATGGCGGTATGCCGCAGCTGCGCCTGCCCGGGCCCCGGGGGCGGCAATTCGATGTCTTCGTAGCGCAATACCTCGGAGCCGCCGTGGGTGTGAATGCGAATCGCTTTTGTCATGCGCGGCTATTCCAGGCCCCTTGAAGAGGCCCGCAAACTGCGCGGTTTGACCCCCTGTCGCAAGACCGTTGAGCCCGGATTATCGGACAATCAGACCGGTGACGCGCCAAGCCTCCGGTTCGTCGGACAATCAGCCAAGATCGGCATGGTGGTGCGACGACACGGTCGCGGGAACGTCACAATCGCATCGTAGTTGCATTAATCATGACCGCCGGGCCGACTTCACCATGTTAACCGTCAAGGCTTGTGTCCTTGCCGCATCCGCCCGATGTTTTGCGATGCAAGCGGGCGTTATGGAAACGTGACCGTGCTCGATTTCGTCAAACGGACCAAACGCGACGGCGGCCCTGCGGCCGCTGAACCCACGTCTGCACCGCAGCGCGACCGGCCGCGGCCTTCGATCGGGCTGGCGCTTGGCGGCGGCGCGGCGCGCGGCTTGGCACATATTGGCGTTATGCGCACGCTGCTCAACAATGGCATCAAACCTGATGTGATTACCGGCACGTCTATCGGCGCAGTCGTTGGCGGCCTCTATGCCGCAGGGCGGCTGGACGCATTTGAATCCTGGGCGCGCGCACTCACCCGCCGGCGCGTCTTCGGCTATATGGATTTCAGCCTGGCAGGCACCGGGCTCATTGGCGGCGGCCGGCTGGCGGAAATGCTGGCGCGCGAAATCGGCAGCGTGAACGTCGAGGACCTGCCGCTCAAATTCGCCGCGATTGCGACGGAAATCGGAAGTGGCCACGAAATCTGGCTAACGCGCGGTCGGCTGGCGGATGCGCTTGGCGCATCTTACGCGCTGCCGGGAATTTTTCCTCCGGCGCGCATCGGCGGCCGCTGGCTGATGGACGGCGCACTCGTCAATCCGGTACCGGTATCAGCGTCCCGTGCGCTCGGCGCGCGGGTGGTGATCGCCGTCAATCTCAATTTCTATCTATTCGGCCGCGGCACTACGATTCAGAATCACGGCCCCGACGTACCCGAACTCGCGACCGTTGCCGGGCCGCCCCGTCGCGGGCTGCGCGGCACGGCCGAACGCCTGCTGCGGCGTCAAATGATCGGCACGCCTGGCCAGCCGGGTTTTACGACCGTCATGGTCGAAGCCTTCAACATAATGCAGGACCGTATCACACGGGCGCGGCTGGCGGGCGATCCTCCGGACACCGCGATCAACCCGCGGCTCGCTGAAATCGGCTTTTTCGACTTTCATCGCGCGGGCGAGGCGATCGAACTCGGCGCGGAAGCGGCCGAACGATCGCTAGGCGCCATCCACGAGGCGATCAGCGCGCTCGCGTGAGCGCCTTCTCCCGCGATTCGGCGGCCAGCAGCGCTAACGATTCTGCGGCGCGGCGGCTGTCAGGCCGTGCGAATGTAATCTTGCAATGCCGCCGCATCGCGCTCCATCTCTTGGACGCGAAATTTCACAACATCGCCGATCGAGACAATACCGACGAGGCGGCCCTGCTCTACCACCGGCAGGTGACGGAATTTTCCGGCGGTCATTTTCTCCATCAATTCCGCGATCCTGTCGCGCTCGCCGCACGTCACGACATTGCGCGTCATAACATCCGATACCGACCGTTCGAGCGCCTGTGCGCCTTCTTTTCCGAGCACGCGCACGACGTCGCGCTCTGACACGATGCCGACGATACGGCGATCAGCGCCCGTCACGACGAGCGCGCCAATGCGCCGCTCGGCCAGAACTTTTACCGCTGCCGACAGCTTGGCATGCGGATCGATCGTGTCCACATCGGTGCCTTTGTGCGATAACACTGCCTTCACGGTCATGGGTCGCCTCCCTATCACGTCGCAATCGCGGCGCGATCATCATCATGCTTGTGAGTCAAACAACATCGGCACTGCGCGGCGGCGGGCCCGGCGACCGAAACGATCGCATCGATAACGACTATTTGACGCCTGCAATCGTCGGCGGTCGTGCACGGCAGCATTCGCGCCGAACACGTTAGCGCGATCAGCAAGAATCAGTAAGGGGTTTGCTGATTGCACCCATAATACAGCATACAGCGTCATCCTCGATCGCGGCCAAACCGTGGCGCGTCAGTTTATTGATATTTGTAGTGAACGCTTCGCATCCGCTATCGGTCGTCACTGTCGGCATCGACATCGCGATCATGCTGCAACGCACTCACGGGATCAAAGATCGGAAACAGTACCATGCCCGCCAAAAAGCCGCCGATATGCGCCTGCCAGGCAATTTCCTGCTCGGCGCCGGGGACGATCGATGCGCCCAGTCCAAATACGGTATTGAGCGCGAACCAGATCAACAGAAATATCACGACGCGTGGATTGCGCAGCGCAACGGAGAGCGGCGCCGCCGGTAGGCGATAATTGGCCGGATCAGGACGCCGCCAGGCGTCGATCGGCCCGCCGCGCTCAAACACAAACCTGACGGCTGCGGCCATGAATCCCGACACCGCGCCCGACGCACCAATCATCGGAAACGCTTCGCCGGCATGCGTTACGAGATGCGCCAAGGCGCCAGCCACCGCGGTCGCTACGAACATCAGCATGAATCGCGCCCGCCCAAACCGGCGTGCAACCGCGCTACCGAATGGCAACAGCCAGATCATGTTGGTGGCGAGATGCGTGATGTCGCCGTGGATCAACGCATAGGTCACGAACGTCCACACGTCGGCGGCAACACCGCCGGGATATTCTGGACCGGCGCTGAAGATCGCAGTGTAGCGCGCGGGTATGAATGCAAACCGGAGGAGAAATTCGAGATCGGCATCTGGTGAAAGCAGAAAATAGCGGCCGAAATGAACCAATACCATCGCACCAATCAACGCGACCATGACGGGCGGGATGTTAAAGATCGGTTCGGAAGACTTCACGAACGGGTCCTTGCGGCGGGCCGACGGATTACATCAGGCTGACGCTGACGACGCTCATGGGATACACGACAGCGCGCCTCAGCACTTGATCCGGCGAAGCGGAATCGATCCGCCATAAAGATCATGGGCCAGCATAACAAGTTAGCGCGCGCGCCGACGCATTTATATAAGCCGCGCCAGTTTGATCGCACGCGCAAAACCGGTACTCACTGTTGCTGATCGCACGCTGAGCCTCACCTCCGATCGGTGACCGAGACGAGACCCGGCAACGCCCGGGAAGTGGCTTCAATTAGGGTGACCACGGCAGTGCGGCAAGTGAGCCAGGGCTGAAACCAAATGAAAAAGGGAGGGTTACAACCCTCCCTTTTGACTTCTGCACCGAAACTAGGCCGGCTGATCATGAAGCCGGTCACGTTCCCGCACCTCCCTGAGACTTTACGACCAACTGGTGCCACTGGAGGCAACACCGACGGCCGTGTGAACAAACCCACGCATAAGAGGTACCTCAGGTCCGGCCAATCGCAACAGATTGTTAACCTTAATTCTTCGTTGCCCACGCGCCGCCGCGCGTCATGCCATCGACGGCACACGCCCTGCTCTCGCTCATCTGCCGGCATCGCCCGTGATCCCGCTTGTCCCAAAAGGAGACGCGGCGCGCGGCCGGCGAGGATGAGGCAGGGCGAAAACGCGTATGAAACACAGGGCCAGCCGCGAACTATACAACTACTGGAATAGCCGGCGCGGAGCGCGCGTCGCGCCCGATCGCGACGCGATCGAGCCTGGCGCCATCCGCGACATCCTTGGCGACAGCTTTGTGCTGGCGCAGGAGCGGGCGCAGGAAGCCGTTCTACGGCTTGCCGGCACGCGCGTTTGCGCGCTGTTTGGTCGCGAGATCAAGGGTACGACGTTTCTGACGCTATGGGCCGCCGCGGACCGCACCGACGTGCGCCGCCTGATTGATCAGTCCGGTAGCGATGCCAGCGGAATTGTCGCCGGTGCGGTGGGGCATGTCGGCTCCGGCGAGACGATCAATCTGGAATGGCTGCTGTTACCGCTGTGGCACAATCGCAAGCTGGGCACGCGTTATATCGGGATTCTGGCCCCCCATTCGGTTCCCGATTGGATCGGCACGCGTCCCGTTACCGAGCTGACGCTGGCCGCCTGGCGCCGCATCGGCCCGGCGATCGAGGAGGCGGCGGTGCCCCGCAATATCGGGCTGCCGCCCGAGCAACCATCCCGCCCGGCGTTTGTCGTGCATCAAGGCGGCCGGACCTGAGTACTGACGTCGCGCTGCCCAGATAGGCTTCCACCCCACCGTGCGCGCGCCTGGCGTCATAGCCCCGGATGGCGCCGACGCGGAATAGATTCCACAGCCCCTTCAGCAAAAGTGAAATCCGGTTTTGCGTTCAAATACGCCCTACTTTCAACGTTGACGCATTTTCTGACAACGAACCGCTATCCACTTCGCCCGCCAATGCTCTAACCGCGCATTAACCCTCACGCCGTAGGGTCTGGTGCGCTTTCAGGCTGAAGGGACGCAGTCAGCCACCGGATTGCGCACGGAACTTCGGGGCGGATTTCGGCGCAAATCCGGATTCCACCCTCCTGAACGC
>JBGPOB010000017.1:0-21556 GCA_041487815.1 Xanthobacteraceae bacterium
TCGCGCGTCGACATCAGCCCGGGCATGTCCACTTCGGCGATGGTGATTTCCTTGCGGCCCCATTCGGCGAGACTGAGGTCCTTGATGGCGCAATCTTTGGTCGCAGTCATAACGATCCCTTCGTTCGTGCGGATGAATTGGATGGTTCGGCGGCCAGCGCGTTTTCAGGTTGAGTGGACGCCGGTCAACCGCCCGGAAAACGCGCCAACTTTAAGTTTAGAGCGCATACTCGTGTCCCGATTCCGAAGTTCGTCAGTTGCCGCGGCATTCCCTTGAACGAACTTCGGAATCAAAGGGACACGAGCAAATCTATGATTTTCGTGTGGTATCGGATTTGAAGTTCCTTCTAACGCTGCCGAACCCGTACAAGGAACTTCAAATCCACCACGCGAGCGCAAAACCGGATTCCGCTTTTGCCGAATGTGCTCCGGTCGTGCCCGGCGCACGAGCCTATAGCAGCGGCCGACGCCGCCTGCAAGGTACATATAAAGAAATCTTTATATAGATGATGAAAAGTTGGGACAACAAAGTGGGCAAGGAAAGTTTATTCGTCTTCGCCAAAGCGGCTGGCCAGCAACGCTTCCAGCGCGGCCACCACCTCGCCCGCCTGCGGCCCGGTTGCCTCGATGGTAATCAAGGTGCCCGGCGCCGCCGCCAGCATCATCAGGCCCATGATCGACGTGCCGCCGACGCTGTCGGCGCCGCGCGTGACCTTTACGTCGGCGTTGAACTTTTCGACGGTCTGGACGAACTTGGCTGAGGCCCGCGCATGCAGGCCCTTCTGGTTGGTGATCGGCAACACCCGAACGATGGCGCCGTCACGTGCCGGCGGCACGTTGCCGGGCTCGTCCGGCTCGCTCATTTGCCGGCAAGAACGCGGCTGGCGATCGTGCAATATTTGCGGCCGGCGTCCTGGGCGGCGGCCACCGCCTCGACCAATGGGCAGGTGGCGCGGATCTTGGCGAGCTTGACCAGCATCGGGAGATTGACACCCGCAAGGACTTCGACTTGGGGCCGGCTCATCACGGAAATTGCCAGATTCGAAGGCGTGCCACCGAACATGTCGGTCAAGATTGCTACGCCCGCGCCGGTATCGACCCGCTTAACCGCCTCGATGATCTCAAATCGGCGCTGTTCGACATCGTCGTCGGGGCCGATCGTGACCGATTCGATTTGAGTTTGTGGACCGACGACGTGTTCCAAGGCTTGCCGAAATTCCACGGCCAGGCGGCCATGGGTAACGAGGACAATACCGATCATCGAAACCACCCCGCGGGCGCGACGTTTGCGCCGCACGAAAGGACGCACATCATGACCATCCAAAGCCCGAGTGCAAGGGCATTGGCGCGTATTTAGGTACTTTGCTGCAGTGCGGCAACGGGGCCTAATCGAGCCCGAATTCACGTTCCGGTAACATAGTGTAAGGGGGTTTATTTTCCGCCAACGGGGCTCGCGGAGGGCTACTCCGGCTGCACGGCAGCCATGAGGCCGAGCCGCGCCAGGACCCGCGGCAAGGGGTCGTCCGCAGCCGGCACGGCCAACCTGGGCACCCGCAATCCCGCCAGATCGGCGACATTTTGTTGGGCCATTGGCATCCGATCCGACGCCTCGCCTAAATCCACCACCAGGCTGACCACCGCGACCGGCTCGTAGGGGAGCGTCACGATTCCGATTCCGCGGATTTCGAGCAAGCCGGCAAGTTCCGCTGGCGGCCGCGCCAGCAGGCGCCCGCTTGCGACTTCGATCACGGTCCGGTCGTCGGCCACCAGCCGCGCAAACCTGAGTGCGCCGGTGTTCGCGGCCTGCAGCAGCGCGAGTGCAAGCCGCGACTTGCCGGAGCCTGACGGTCCGCGGATCAGAACCGCACTGGCGTCGACAAGCACGCAGGACGCGTGGATTGACGAAGAGGCCGAAGCTGCCATCACTTGATCGGCAGCCGCAGCGTGAAACGCGCGCCGAGCACCTGCGCTTCGCCGCTGGCGTTCGTTGCCATCCGGTTTTCCGCCCACAGCCGGCCGTCGTGCGCTTCGACGATCTGCTTGGAGATCGACAGGCCGAGGCCGGAATTCTGACCGAAGCCCTGAGCCGGCCGGTCGGTGTAGAATCGCTCGAAAACCTTCTCGATCGCTTCCGGGCGGATACCGGGCCCGTCGTCGTCAACCGTGATTTCGACTTCGGCCTTGAGCCGCCGGCAGGTCACGCGCACCGCGCCGCGGTCGGGCGAGAACGAGCGTGCGTTGTCGATCAAGTTGTTGATGACCTGGCCGAGCCGCGAGTCGTGGCCGGACACAACGAAATTGTCGCCCTCGAAAGCGAGTGACACGCTAGCTGTGTCCTCGCGTTTCGTCTCCTTGGCGACGTTGACGACGGTATTGAGCAGCTTTCTCATGTCAACCGGGCCGCTGTCCTGACGCTGCAATTCGGCGTCGAGCCGGCTGGCATCCGAAATGTCCGAAATCAGTCGGTCGAGGCGCCGCACGTCGTGCTGAATCACGGTCAATAGACGGTTGCGGCTGTCTTCGGTCTTTGCGAGCGGAAAGGTCTCGACCGCGGAGCGCAGCGAGGTCAGCGGGTTCTTGAGCTCGTGCGCGACATCGGCGGCAAAACTCTCAATCGCCTCGATCCTTGTATAGAGCGCGTCGGTCATCCGGCGCAGCGTGCCGGAGAGATCGCCGATCTCGTCGCGGCGGCGCGTGAAATCGGGAATTTCGATCCGCGCATTGATCCGCCGCCGCACGCGTTCGGCGCCGTCGGCAAGGCGGCGCACGGGGCCGGCGATGGTGCCCGCAAGCCATAGCGACAGCACGATCATGATGGCGGTGGCGATCAAGGCGACCTTGAGGATCGCGAGCCGCTCGGCAGTGACCGCCTGCTCGATGTCGCCGCCCTGGGTCGACAGCAAGAGCGCGCCGCGCACCGTCCGGAAGCGCTGTACCGGCACCGCGACGGACACGATCACTTCGGCACGATCGTTGATCGACACCACGCTCGCGGTCTGGCCGTTCAATGCCGCCGCGACTTCAGGGTAGCCCTTGCCGTTGTCCGGACCGAGTTCGCGATAGGGCGGCAGGTCGCCGCGCCCCAGCCAACGGCGAATGCCAATATAGGCGCGCTCGATCAAACCCTGTTTTTCGGCGTTTGGAGGCGGCAGATCGAAGCGCAGCACATCGCCGCGACCGTACAGGCTGCGACTGTCGAGGATCAGCACGCCGTCGCGGTCATAGATGCGGGCGCGCGTGTTCGTCGGCGAGATCAATCGGCGCAGCACCGGCGCCACGCGTTCGGGGTTGATCGCGAATTCGAGCCCGAAGATCGCCTCATCCGACGGCCCGAAACTCTCCCCGGGTTGCAGCTCCAGAAGCCGCTCGGGATCGATCGTGATCGAGGCGGATTCCGCGCTCGCCGACGCTGCAATGGCGGCGGAGATGATCTCGCCCTGTACCACCAGGCTTTGCACTCGCGCGCCGATGAGACCGGCGCGGAACTGCGACAGGAACAGGATGCCGATGACGAATGCGGCGAGGCCCGCGACATTAATGAAAACAATGCGCCGCGTCAGGCTGGAAAAGCTCAACGTCGCGAAGAATTGCCACAAGCGGCGCGCCGCGCCCGCAATCCCTTCGGTGCGCAGCACCTGCCATGCGCGTGCAATGGCTTCGCCGCAGTTGCCGACGGAACGCTTCAGCGAAGCCGGCACCGCGGTTGCGCGCGCCGCGAGCGCCCTGGCGAACGTATTCGGATGCCACCAACGCGGTCGCAATTCGCCGTTCAATTCGCCATTCTGGTCAAACCCTGGCCAGTCGCGGCGCGGTGGCGTCGCGGCGTTGGGATCGGTTGCGTCGGCGGTTCGGTCGAGCACGGTGGGTTCGCTCGTACGGTTGCCTGGAGCGCATTCAGCAAAAGTGGAATCCGGTTTTGCGTCCGAATGCGCTCCAAGCTTTAAAGTTGGCGCGTTTTCCGGGCGGCTGACCCGCTGCGCCGGAGCGCAGCGAGGCGAGCCGGTATCCACTCAGCCTGACAACGCGCTAGGCGCCAGTTTAACCCATGCGCGCGCCAGCACTCCATCCCATGCAGGGCAGCATTAATGCCGCGGCCTACATTTCCTTAAAGCGGTAACCGACGCCGTATAGCGTTTCGATCATGTCGAAATCGTCGTCGGACTGCTTGAATTTCTTGCGCAGGCGCTTGATGTGGCTGTCGATGGTGCGGTCGTCGACATAGACCTGATCGTCGTAGGCCGCGTCCATCAAGGCGTTGCGGCTTTTGACCACGCCCGGGCGCTGCGCCAGCGCCTGCAAAATAAGAAATTCGGTGACGGTGAGGGTGACCGGCTCGCCCTTCCAGGTGCAGGTATGCCGCTCCGGGTCCATCCGCAGCAGGCCGCGCTCGAGCACCTTGGCGGAATCGGCGTCCTTGGGCGCGCTCGGGTCCTTCGGCGACACGCGGCGCAGCACCGCCTTGACGCGCTCGACCAGCAGGCGCTGGGAGAAGGGTTTGCGGATGAAGTCGTCGGCGCCCATCTTCAGCCCGAACAACTCGTCGATCTCCTCATCCTTGGAGGTGAGGAAGATCACCGGGATGTCCGTCTTCTGGCGCATCCGGCGCAATGTCTCCATGCCGTCCATGCGCGGCATCTTGATGTCGAGAATGGCGAGATCCGGCGGCGAGGTCTTGAAGCCGTCGAGGGCGGAAGCGCCATCGGTATAGGTCATGATGCGGTAGCCTTCGGCTTCGAGCGCGATCGAAACCGAGGTCAGGATGTTGCGGTCGTCGTCGACCAGCGCAATGGTCGGCATGTGCCCTCGTCCCTGGAGGTGAAGTCCCCAGCAGCTTGTGAGCCCGAAAAGCCGGGCCGAAATGTGTCTTTACTGCATCAACTATGTGATTCTGCTACGACTACAAGGCTAGCTGCGAGAATCCTTAATGTCGATGCCGGCATTCCGCCGCCAGCAGGGCCGGCACGCGGCGCCCGCGGACGCGAGCCCGGCCCTGCGAGGACCCATGATCAACATCCCCCGCACGCTCGACGAATGGAATTCAGCCGGCGCGGGCTACCTGCCGGGGCATCTCGGCATGGTTTTCAGCAAGGTTGACCCGGACGAAGTCGTCGGCCGTATGCAAGTGCGCACCGCGCTCGAGGCCTGGAACGGGTTCCTGCATGCCGGCTCGGTCGTATCGCTGGCGGACACATGCTGCGGCTATGGGACGCTTCGAAGCCTGCCGGCGGGCGCCAGCGGCTTCACCACGATCGAGCTCAAGAGCAATTTCTTGAGCACCGCGCGCGACGGCGCCATCGTTTGTACCGCGCGACCGCTACACCAGGGACGCACGACCCAGGTCTGGGACGCCAAGGTGCAGCGCGAAGGCGCCGATGGTGCGATTGCGCATTTCCGTTGCACGCAGATGATCCTTTGGCCGAAATCCTGAATCGCGGGCGCCCTGAAACCGCCGCGAGCATTGCCGATCAAGGCTGTCATGAAAACCAAATCCGACTTCGATCCTCAGGCCGCCGCCCGCAAGCTGTTGCGCGAAGCCCGTTCCGGCGCGCTGGCGACATTGATGGCGGGATCCGGCGACCCGTACTGCTCGCTGGTCAATGTAGCAACTGAGGCTTCCGGCGCGCCGCTGCTGCTGATCTCTCGCCTGGCCGTGCATACCAAAAACATTCTCGTCGATCCGCGCGTGTCGCTCATGCTCGACGAGCGCAAGCAGGGTGACCCGTTGCAGGGCGCGCGCGTGATGATCAACGGCGGGGCGGTCGCAACCGAGGATCCGCAAGCGCGCCGGCGCTATCTCGACCGCCAGCCGGAAGCCGCGGCGTTCGCCGATTTTGCGGATTTCGGATTCTACCGCATCGACGTTGCCGGCGCCCATCTCGTCGCCGGCTTCGGCCGCATCGTCGATCTCAAGCGCTCGGACATTCTCATCGATGTTGCCGGCGCGGAAACGCTGATTGCCGCCGAGTCCGAAGTCGTCGCGCACATGAACAACGACCATGCCGAGGCGATCCGGCTCTATGCGACGAAACTTCTTGGCGCTCCCGATGGCGACTGGCGCTGCGTCGGCTGCGATCCGGAAGGGCTTGAGCTGCAAGACGGCCGGATGGCCCTGCGGCTGACCTTCCCGCAGCGGGTGAATTCGCCCAGTGTATTGCGGCAGGTGCTCAAGCAACTGGCCGAGCGAGCGCGGGCGGGGTGAACACCAAACAGAAAGTCTACCAATGCCACAACAAGCGCCGCTAAGAATAATCAAACGTTGTCGGCTCTATCAAAAGCGAGGTGATTGGAAGCCTGTGCCGCGTTTGACGCGCGGAATTTATGTTTTGTACCAAGAACGGAAGAAGGGCGTCTTTGACGTCGTGTACATTGGAGTGGGTGGAACCGCAAAAGTGGCGCGTCGCGCGATTACTGCAAGACTCGATCACCACCACAGGACAAAGGATGATTGGACGCACTATTCCTTTTTTGAGGTCCATGACAACATTTCCGGAGATGAGATTCGCGAACTAGAAAGTTTGTTGCTCGAAATTTTCTTCCGAAAATCTCGATCCGCACTTGTCAATATCCAATCGGGCACTAAAGCGCTTCGCAAGCTCGCCAGTAAGGATGCTTGGCGGGATTAGGTTTGGATAGCAGTAGTAAAAAGGAATTGTCATCGCCCGCGTAGGCGGGCGATCCAGTCTTCACGAAGCGTTGTTTAGTCTGCCGCCATGCATAATGATGAAATCAAGAAAAGGCTGGATGCCCCGCCTTCGCGGGGCATGACAATCTAGAGAATTGCCAGGGGGACACATGCGCCGTTCAAATCTCACCGCTGTAATGGCACTCGCCGTCGACGAGTCGATCGTGTTGCGCGGAATGGTGCCTGTCACAGCGGCGGTCGCACACGATAACCGATTGAAAGTTCAGTGGAATACCGCCATCAACCTCACCGGAGGAATGTCCTTGGCAGCGGCCGGCGGCGCGCCTATAGGTCGCGCGCTTGCAGCCGAGCGGCTATAGTCCTGCCGCGGCCATGCGGCAGGGAGTCCGGCGGCAACGACTGCTGGTGTGCGTTCAGGAGGAATTTCCGTGCAAGAGACAGGTTTGCGCAACGGCGCTCATGGCGCCGACAAATTCGGCTTCAAGAATCTCGCCGCGGTCCACTGGAATCTTGCTGACGCGGTGCTTTACGAGCACGCGATCGCAAATCGCGAGGGCTCCGTGGTTGCCAGCGGCGCGTTCTGCGCCGAGACCGGCGTGCATACCGGCCGTTCCCCCAAGGACAAGTTCGTGGTCTGCGACGAGCAGACCGAACGGACGGTATGGTGGGAGAAGAACGGCAAGCTGACGCCGGCCCAGTTCGAACTCCTGTTCAACGATTTTCTGGCGCACACCGACGGCAAGCAACTGTTTGCGCAGGACCTCTACGGCGGCGCCGATCCGAAATACCGCATCAAGGCGCGCGTCTACACCGAACTTGCCTGGCACTCGATGTTCATGCGCGCCCTGCTGATCCGGCCAGATCGCGGCGAGCTTGCGACTTACGTTCCCGATTTCACTATCCTGTGTCTGCCGTCGTTCAAGGCCGATCCCGAGCGTCACGGCGTGCGCAGCGAGACGGTGATCGCCATCAATTTCACCAGGCGCATCATTCTGATCGGCGGCAGCTACTACGCCGGCGAGATGAAGAAGTCGGTGTTCACCACGCTGAACTACTACCTGCCCGCCGAAAGCGTGATGCCGATGCACTGTTCGGCCAATTTCGGCCCCGAAGGCGACGTAGCGCTGTTCTTCGGCCTGTCCGGGACCGGCAAGACGACGCTCTCCGCCGACCCGAACCGCACCCTGATCGGCGACGACGAGCACGGCTGGGGCCCGCAGGGCGTGTTCAATTTCGAGGGCGGCTGCTACGCTAAGTGCATCAAATTGTCTGCCGAGGCTGAGCCACAAATTTACGCAGCCACCAACCGGTTCGGCGCAATCCTCGAAAACGTCGTATTCGATCCGGTCACGCGCATCCCGAATTTCGACGACGATTCAAAGACGGAAAATACGCGCTCGGCCTATCCGCTCGACTACATCCCGAACGCTTCGCGCACCGGCCGCGCCGGCCAGCCCGCCAACGTCGTGTTCCTGACCGCGGATGCCTATGGCGTGATGCCGCCGATCGCCAAGCTGACGCCAGCCCAGGCGATGTATCATTTCATGTCGGGTTACACCGCCAAAGTGGCCGGCACCGAGAAAGGCTTGGTCGGCGTCCAGCCGGAATTCTCGACCTGCTTCGGCGCGCCGTTCCTGCCGCGGCATCCGTCCGTCTACGGCAATCTGCTGCGCGAGCTCATCAGCGTGCACAATGCCGACTGCTGGCTGGTCAATACCGGCTGGACCGGCGGCAAGTATGGCGTCGGCCGGCGTATGCCGATCAAGGTCACGCGCGCGCTGCTCACCGCCGCGCTCGACGGCTCGCTGCGCAGCGCGAAATTCCGCACCGATCCCTATTTCGGCTTCGCGGTGCCGACGCAGTTGGCCGGCGTCGAGCCGCACCTGCTCTATCCCTACAAGACCTGGCAGAACAAGGCCGAGTTCGACGACACCGCGCGCAAGCTGGTGGCGATGTTCCAGACAAATTTCACCAAATTCGAAGGCCACGTCGATGCCGACGTACGCGCCGCGGCGCCGGAAGTCCGCATCGCGGCTGAATAGTCACGCGGCTCATCGCGAAAACTGAAAGCGGCGGCATTTTGCCGCCGTTTTTTCATGACGGTTGGAGGCTTGCGCGAACGGCCGGCAACGCGAGCAAGGCCACGGCGGTAAATACCGCGCCGGCGAGGAATGTGCCCGCCGGCCCGACCCAGTCCCATAGCGCGCCGGCAACAACGCTGGCGGCAAGCGTCGCGCCGCCGGCGATGAGATTGTACATGCCAAAGGCAGTGCCGCGCAGATCGGCCGGCGCGGTATCGGCGACGAGGCTCGCCAGCAAACCCTGCGTCAAGCCCATATGCAGCCCCCATAGCGCGACGCCCGCGCCGATCGCCGCTACGCTCGATCCGAAAGCGAGCACGAGATTCGCGACGATGAGCACGACGAAGCCGCCCGCCAGCAAGCCATTGCGGCCGATGCGATCCGATAGGGCGCCCGCTGGCCAGGCCGACAGCGCATAAACAATGTTCATGACCACCAAGACCGCCGGTACGAGCGCCACCTGAAGCCCGACGGATAGCGCGCGCAGCAGCAGGAACGCTTCACTGAAGCGGGCGAGCGTGAACACGGAGGCGATGCCGACGACAAGCCAATAGGCGCCCCCCAGCCGTTTCAACTCGGCGCGCGACAGCGGCGCGCGCACGGTCTTCGTCCCCGCCGGCCGCTCGGGATCGCTGACGCCGAATGCAATGACGGCAAGGGAAAGAAATGCCGGCACGACGGCGATCCAAAACACTGCCGTAAAATTGTTCGCAAGCAGCAGCATGAACGCCAGGGCGGCGAGGGGGCCGAGCACCGCGCCGATAGTGTCGAGCGACTGCCGCAGGCCATAGCTCGCGCCGCGGAGATCGGGCGGCGTCAGGTCGGCGATCAGTGCGTCGCGCGGTGCGCCGCGAATGCCCTTGCCGATGCGATCGATGAAGCGCGCGGCGACGAGCCACCCGAGCGACGAGGCAAGCGGAAAAATTGGCTTGGTGAAGGCGGCAAGGCCGTAACCGATTGCTGCGAGCAGCTTGCGCTTGCCAAGATAGTCGCTGAGCGAGCCGGAGAAAATCTTCACGATCATCGCGATCGCTTCCGCGATACCTTCGATGACGCCGACGGTGAGCGTCGACGTACCCAGCACAGTGACGAGGTAGAGCGGCAACAGCGCATGGATCATCTCCGAGGAGACGTCCATCAGCAGCGACACCAGCCCCAACATCCATATGCCGGCGGGAATCTCGCGCCAGCGCAGAAACGAACGAGCCGACGTGCTCATGCAGAGCCGTGGTTACGATTTACGCACGCCGGATGAGTGCATAGTGGATGGGCGATTGTCACGCCGCCTTGTCGCGCTTGCCTGATGCAAATTTGCCGTAGAACGTTTCGCCCTTGGCCGCCATGTCGGTAAGGAGCTTGTTCGGCTTGAACCTCGGCCCGTATTTTTTCTCGAGCCTCTTGCAAATATCGACGAACTTCTTCTCTCCCATCATGTCGATATAACTCAGCGTACCGCCGGCATAGGGTGCAAAACCAAAGCCGAGGATCGAGCCGACATCGGCCTCGCGGACGTCGGTCAATACCTTTTCCTCAAAGCAGCGCGCGGTTTCCAGCGCCATGATACCCAGGAGGCGCTGCTTGAGTTCCTCAACGCTGAGCTTGTCGGGATCGAGCTTTTTCTTTTGCAGGTCGGGGAGGCCGGCCCACAGCCGCTTCGGGCCTTTTTCCGGGTAATCGTAGAAGCCCTTGCCGTTCTTGCGGCCGTAACGCCCGCGCTTTTCGACCATCTCTTCGAGCAGCGCACGCTGTTTCGGATCGATCGCCTTGGCGCCAAGGTCGACCTCGGTGGCTTTCAGAATCTTCCAGCCGAGATCGACGCCGACTTCATCGTTGAGCGCGAGCGGCCCGACCGGCATTCCCGCCATACGCCCGACGTTTTCGATCATCGCGGCGGGCACGCCTTCCATGAGCATCAAATGACCTTCGCGCAAATAGGCGGATACGACGCGCGAGGTGTAGAACCCGCGTGAGTCGTTGACCACGATCGGCGTTTTCTTGATCGCGCGGACGTAATCGAGCGCGGTCGCGAGCGCGGCATCGCCGGTCGCTTTGCCGAGAATGACCTCGACCAGCATCATCTTCTCGACCGGCGAGAAGAAGTGAATGCCGATGAAACGCTTTGGATCCTTGAACTCGGCGGCCAGCGAGGTGATCGGCAGCGTCGACGTGTTGGAGCCGAACGGCACATTGTCGCCGATGATGGCCTGCACCTTCTTGATGGTCTCGGCCTTGACCTTGCGATCCTCAAACACCGCTTCGATGACGAGGTCGCAGTCCTTCAGGGCATTATAGTCGCTGGTCGCATTGATGCGCGCCAAGAGGGCGTCGCGGTCGGCGGGAGTGGCGCGGCCGCGGGTGACCTGCTCGGTGATCAACTTTTCGGAATGGGCCTTGCCTTTGTCGGCGCTCGGCTGGTCGCGATCGATCAGCACGACGTCGATGCCGGCCTGCGCGGTCACGTAACCAATGCTGGCGCCCATGAATCCCGCGCCGACGATGCCGACGCGCCTGATCTTCGACGGCGGCACGGCGGCGGGCCTGCGTGCGCCCTTGTTGAGTTCCTGCATCGACACAAACAGCGAGCGCATCATGGCGGCTGCTTGCGGCGAGCGCACGATCTTGGCGAACCAGCGCGACTCGACGCGCAGCGCAAGGTCGAACGGCAGTTGCAGCCCTTCGTAAACGACCTGCATGATCGCGCGCGCGGCCGGGTAATTGTCGAACGTCTCGCGGCGGTAGATCGCGTTGGCGGCCGGGAAGGTCATCATGCCGCCCTTGGAATAAACCGGCCCGCCCGGCAGGCGGTAGCCATCCATATCCCATGCCTTCTTGGCGGTGCCGCCGCCCTTGATCCAGTCCTTGCCGGCCTGAACGAGCTGGTCTGGTGCGACCACGGTGTCGATCAACTTCATGCCCTTGGCGCGCTCGACATTGAGCTGTTCGCCCTTGAGCAGGTATTGCAACGCGTCGCCCGGCTGCATCATGCGCGCAATGCGCGTGGTGCCGCCTGCGCCGGGGAACAGGCCGACCTTGATCTCCGGCAGGCCGACGCGCGTCTTTGGATTGTTGCCGGCAACGCGATGGTGGCAGGCGAGCGCCAGCTCAAAGCCGCCGCCCATCGCCGTGCCGTTGATCGCCGCCACCCACGGCTTGCCGCTGGTCTCGATCCGCCGGTAGAGCAAAGAGGTCTGCCGGGTGGCTTCGAAAAATTCCCGGTTGGCTTCCTCTTCGCCCTTGGATTTCAGTGCCTTGGCGAATTGGACGCCCAAAGTCTGCAACAGGTTGAGATCGGCCCCGGCGCAGAAGGACTCCTTGCCCGAAGTAATGACGACGCCTTTGACCGCCGCGTCTGCGGACGTTCTCTCGACAATGTCCGACAATTCCGCGAGCACGCCGGCGTCGAGCACGTTCATCGAGCGGCCCGGCATGTCCCAGGTCACCAGCGCGACGCCGTCGGCGTCGATGTCGAGCTTGAAGTTGGTCATGACGGGTTGCTCCGTTAGGTAATTGTATTGGGCGTGATCTTATCCGAAAACCGGTTTCCTCTTTTCGGGATCACGCCCTAGTAGGGCTTACCGGATTTGCGGGTGAAATGAAGTCTGCCGCCTTCGCGCCTGAGCGCGAGATCGTCGTCGGGATAGTACGCCGTCCCGTGCGCGGCGCGCGTGCCGATCTCGAGATAGACAGCGTCGCGGTTACTTCGGTTGACGAGATGGTGGCCGTTCGAAAAGCCGGCCTTGAAGCCGGCGGCGTCGCCAGCCTTGAGTACGGTCGCGCCTTCATCCTCGATCAGCGCGACTTCGCCTTCGAGGACGTAAATGAACTCGTCCTCGCTGTCGTGCCAGTGGCGAAGCGCCGACGCCGCGCCGGGCATTAAGCGCGTCCGGTTGACGCCGAATTGGGTCAGGCCGGCCACGTCGCCAAGCGCGCATTTCGCGCGGCCGGCGACAACTTTCGCGAACGGCGCCGGGTAGGCGCTCGCGGTTCGCACGACGGCCTTGGTTATATCGATCTTCGGCATCAATCGGCCTCGGGAGGGAGTGTTCCCATCCCCCCGCGCAGCGGTGGGGAGGGGCTAGGGGTGGGGGGAACGACAAAACTGTCATTCAACGCGTCGTAGATCGTCGCCATTACGACATCAATCTCCTTGAGCACGTCGTTGTTCCAAAATCGGAGAACGCGATAGCCGCGTGACTTAAGAAATTCAGTTCGCGCGGTGTCCGTAATGATTCGATTCTGGTCAGCGTGACCACCGCCATCCACCTCAATGACCAGATGCCGTTCGTGACAAGCGAAATCTGCGAAATAGTGGCCAATTGTCGCTTGGCGTCGAAAATGGGTTTGCTCAATTGGCAAATGCCTGAGATGCCACCATAGCCTTCGTTCTGCATCCGTCATCGCTCGACGCAGCTGTCGCGCTCGACCTATGCGAACGTCTCGCTTGCGTCGTTCTCGCTGAGGCATCCCCCCCCACCCCTGACCCCTCCCCGCCGCTTCGCTTCGCTCGCGGGAGGAGGGGAAACGGTGCGGCACGCTCAAACCATCTCACACTCGCCGTCTCTCATACGCGTTCGATGATGGTCGCGGTGCCCATGCCGGCGCCGATGCACAGCGTGATCAGCGCGGTCTCAAGATCGCGGCGTTCGAGTTCGTCGAGCACCGTGCCGAGGATCATGGCGCCGGTGGCGCCGAGCGGGTGACCCATGGCAATCGCGCCGCCGTTGACGTTGATCTTGGCGGGGTCGATCTTGAACGCCTGGATGTAGCGCAGCACAACGGAAGCGAACGCTTCGTTGAGCTCGAACAGATCGATGTCCTTGAGCTTCATCTTGGCGTTCTTCAAAAGCTTCTCCGTCACGTCCACGGGGCCGGTGAGCATGATCCCCGGCTCGGACCCGATGTTGGCGAAGGCCTTGATGCGCGCGCGCGGCTTCAGGCCGGCGGCTTTGCCGGCGCCACGGCTGCCGATCAGCACCGCGGCGGCCCCATCGACAATGCCCGACGAATTGCCGGCGTGGTGGACGTGGTTCACCGCTTCGATCTCCGGATGGGCCTGGGTCGCGACCGCGTCGAAGCCGCCGAGCTCGCCCATCTGCACGAACGACGGATTGAGCGAAGCCAGCGACTGCATCGTCGTCGATGGCCGCATGTGTTCGTCCTTGGCGAGAATTGTGATGCCGTTGACGTCCTTCACCGGCACGACCGAATTCTTGAACCAGCCCTTCTCCCAGGAGTTGGCGGCGCGCTTCTGGCTTTCCACGGAATAGGCGTCGACGTCCGCGCGCGAGAAGCCATACTTTGTCGCGATCAGATCGGCCGAAATGCCCTGCGGCATGAAATAGGTCGGGATCGCGAGCGAGGGGTCCATCGGCCACGCGCCGCCCGACGCCATGATGCCGATGCGGCTCATGGATTCAGCGCCGCCGCCGATGGTCATCTGGTGCTGGCCGGACATGACTTGCGCGGCCGCGAAATTCACCGCATCGAGCCCCGACGCGCAGAAGCGGTTGATCTGGATGCCGGCGACCGTGTTGCCGTAGCCGGCGTGCAGCGCGGCGGCGCGGGCGATGTCGCCGCCGGCTTCCCCGATCGGGTCGACGCAGCCGAGTACGACATCGTCGATCGTCGTGGGGTCGAGATTATTGCGGTCCTTGATCGCTCTCAGCGCGCCCGACGCCAATGCCAGCGCGGTGACTTCGTGCAGCGAGCCGTCCTGCTTGCCGCGGCCGCGCGGGGTGCGGACGTGGTCGTAGATGAATGCATCGGGCATGATTTTTCCTCCTCAACTCGTCATCACCGGGCCGCCGCGCGGCGGCGAGTTCCGGTGATCCCGATTCAACTGGCACCGTGCGCCCCCGATCGGGATGGCCGGGTCGAGCCCGGCCATGACGACGCGGAGAGGCGCGTCTCGTGAAACTACAAACTCCGCGCGATCAACAGCTTCATGATCTCGTTCGTCCCCGCATAGATGCGCATCACCCGCGCGTCGCGGTACATGCGCGATATCGGGTATTCGTCCATATAGCCATAGCCGCCGAACAATTGCAGGCAGCGGTCGATCACGTTGGCTTGCAAATCCGTGACCCAGTATTTCGCCATCGAGGCGGTGGTGGTGTCGAGCTTGCCCTCGATGTGCTGGCCGATGCAATGATCGACGAAAACTTTTGCGATCGTCATCTCGCTCTTGCATTCGGCCAGAACGAATTGGGTGTTCTGGAACTCGATGATCTTCTTGCCGAAGGCTTGGCGCTGCTTGACGTAGTCGATGGTCAGCCGCAGCGCGCGCTCCATCATGGCCATGGCGTGAGCCGCGACCAGCAGACGCTCCTGCGGCAGTTCATTCATAAGCTGGATGAAACCCTGGCCTTCCTCGGGACCGAGCAGGTTTTCCGCCGGTAGCGAAACGTCCTCGAAGAACAGTTCCGAGGTGTCGGCGGCGTTGAGGCCGAGTTTCTTGAGCTTGCGCCCACGGCGAAAACCCTGCGCATCGTCGGTTTCGACCACCATCAGCGACACGCCCTTGGCGCCGGCTTTGGGGTCGGTCTTGGCGACGACGACGACAAGATTGGCGTGCTGGCCGTTGGTGATGAAGGTCTTGGAGCCGTTGAGGACGTAACGGTTGCCTTTCTTGACGGCGGTCGTGCGCACGCCCTGCAGGTCGGAGCCGGTGCCGGGTTCGGTCATGGCGATGGCGCCGACCAATTCACCCGAGGCCAGCTTCGGCAGCCAGCGCTTTGTCTGATCCTCGCTGCCGTAGTGCAGGATGTAGGGCGCGACGATGCCGGAATGCAGCGGCGCGCCGAACGCATCGAAGCCGGCGAGCGAAAATTCGCGATTGATGACCGAGTCATGGGCGAACGTGCCGCCGCTGCCGCCGTATTCTTCCGGCATCGAGGGACACAGAAGCCCGGCCTCGCCGGCCTTCTTCCACACTTCGCGCTCGTACATGCCCTGCTCGTCCCAACGGTCGACCTGCGGGGCGAATTCGTCCTGGCAGAAACGGTGCGCCTGCTCCTCGAGCAGCACCAGGTCTTCGGTCATCCAGGGCGCGCGAGGGACATTGAGAGGGGTCATGGCAATTCCCGGAATTGGCGTGGCTGGGGATTTCTACATCACGGCGGCGGCGCTGTCCCGGGGATTGGCGCCCTTTGCTGGCCGCGACCGGCAACATTTGATAACGATCTTCCGCGGGTCGCGACCGCGGGGATGGTGATGCATCGCCTGATTGTAGTTCTTGCCGTGCTGGCTGCGGGGTGCCCGGCGGCGGCAGCCGACGAAGCGGAAACCTGCGAGCGCGCCGCCGGGGGCAATATCATTTCGACTTGCACCCAGGCCATCGATGCCCGCGCGCGTCGAGGACACGCTCTGGCGATGCTCTATTTCAATCGCGGGCTTGAGTGGCAGCGGCGCGGCGACGACGACCGCGCCATTGCCGACTATGCCGAAGCCGCGCGCGTCGATCCCAATTTCGTCGGCGCCTTCAATAACCTGTGCAGCCGCTACGGCGAGCGCGGCGAATATGAAACGGCCGTGGCCTATTGCGACCGCGCCATCGAGATCGATCCGAAATACGCGCCGGCGTACCAGAACCGCTGCCGCGCCTATGGCGACCGCGGCGACTATGACCGCGCCATCGCCGATTGCGATATGGCGATCAGCCTGCGTCCGAACTATCAGTTCGCCTATCTCAGCCGCGGCGTTGCTTACTACCGCAAGAACAATTTCGACCGCGCCATCGACGACTACAGCGCGGCGATCCGGCTTGATGCGGCTGATCTGATCGCGCGCAAGAATCGCGGCTTTACCTACTACCGGCGCAAGGACTTCGACCTGTCGATCGCGGATTTCAACGAGGCGGTGCGGATGGACCCGAAGGACAGCTACGCCCGCTCAAGCCGCGGCATGGCCTACCTCGCGCTCGACCAGCTCAATCGCGCGATCGCCGATTTCGACGAGGCGCTGCGGCTGATGCCGGATAATCCGCACGCGCTTTACGCGCGCGGGCTGGCCAAGCTTCGCAAGGTCGATATCGAGGGCGGCAACGCCGACATGGCCGCGGCCAAGGCGATCCGCGACGACATCGCCGAGCTGTTCGCGAGCTACGGGGTAAGGTGAGAAGCGCGCGCGATCGCGGTCAATTCGTGACTTGAGCGAAGCAGGCGAATATCCTTCAATAGCCGGGTTAGGTCGTTGCGGTGGATAAAGATTCGCCCCTATCATGCACGCCGCCAGCGGTGCTCGGGCGTGGCAGGGGCGCCGCGGTGGCCTGCAATTCAAACCGTCGTAGGCCGACCCGAGCCGCGAAAGCTGGTCCCGCATGACGCTGCAAGCCGCTGCGATCATCGATGTGCGCGCCACGCGCGCGCCGGAGGCGTCCTGGCTCGCCACTATGTTCGGCGGCATCGGCGTGCGGCAGGTGCGCATCGCCTGCGGTCTCGTGATGTTTTCCTACCTGCTGTCGCATTTCACCAATCACGCGCTCGGCAATATTTCGTATGAAACCATGCAGGCGGCGCTGTGGTACCACATCTGGTGGTGGCGAATTCCCGTCGTAAATCTGGCGCTCTATGCGGCCGCGACCACCCATCTTGCGCTGGGCTTGTGGGCGCTCTATCAGCGCCGGCATTTTCGCTACACAGCCGCCGAAATCACGCAGCTCGTGCTTGGCCTGAGTATACCGCTCTGGCTCGCCATTCACTTTTCAGGCGTGCGGCTTACAGCGCTGCTGTTTGGGCGTTCACCGCCAAACTATGCGACGCCATTGTTCGGTTATTGGAACACGCGCACCTATATGATCTGGGTACAGTTCGCTCTCCTGACTGTTGCCTGGATCCACGCCTGCATTGGCCTGTATTTTTGGCTGCGGTTGAAGCCATTTTTCAAATGGGCATCGCCGTTTTTGCTGGCAGTAGCGGTGCTGCTGCCGCCGCTCGCAATGCTTGGGTTGTATCACGGCGCGCGAGAAGTTAACCGGCTTGCGACTCAACAGCAGTGGCGCACGGCCAACATCATCCCGATTCCGCCGGCCCAGCGCATTCCTCTCGATGATTTCGCTTTCTACTATTTTCCCATCGGCTACGTTTCGCTGCTGGGTCTCGTGTTCGTCGCGCGCGGCGTGCGCTCGTTGGCGGAACGCCGCCGCGGCATGTTCATGGTGTCCTATCCGGATCGGCAGGTGCGGGTGCCGAAAGGCTTGAGCGTTCTCGAAGCCAGCCTGCGCTTCAAGGTGCCGCATGCCAGCGTCTGCGGCGGCCGGGCGCGCTGCTCTACCTGTCGCGTGCGTGTCGTGAGCGATCGCAGCGCCCTGCCGCGGCCGTCGGGACGCGAGGCGCACGTGCTGGCGCGTGTCGGCGCAGGCGCGGACCCGGCAATCCGGCTCGCCTGCCAGTTACGGCCGAATGCGGATGTGGCGGTGATCCCGCTGCTGCCGCCGCACATCGGGGCCGATTTCGTCCGCAACCGCAACCGCGTCAACATCGGCGAGGAGCGCTACATCGTCAGCATGTTCGTGGACATGCGCGGCTCGACCAAGCTCGCCGAAGCGCGGCTGCCGTTCGACACGGTGTACCTCATCAATCGGTTTCTGGGCGCGGCCTCGCAAGCCGTTGTCGATGCCGGCGGGCAGCCAAACCAATTCGTCGGCGACGGGCTGCTGGCGCTGTTTGGGCTCGATGTCGATCCCGCTACGGCCTGTCGGCAGGCCATGCGCGCGGCCGGGCTGGTCGCCGCCAATGTCGCCTATCTGAACCATCAATTCGCGAGGGATTTGCCCGAGCCGATTCATTTCGGCATCGGCATTCATGGCGGCGAGGTGATCGTCGGCGACATCGGCTTTCGCGACCACACGGTATTCACGGCGCTCGGCGACGCAGTCAATGTCGCGGCGCGATTGCAGGACATGACCAAAATCTTGAACTGCATGGTGATCGTATCGGAGGAAGTCTGCAACACAGCCGGGATCGCGCCCGATGCCTTGACCCGAGCGCAAGTTGCGATCCGCGGACGCGACGAGCCGATAACCGTGCGCACCGCCGAGGACTCGACCGTGCTGTCTGGCCTGCTCGATCAGCAAGCGGCCGCGGCGGATGCGCGGCGTCACGCGTCCTTGGCTGGCGCGCAATCCTGATCAGGCCGCGGTCAAAACGCTTCCGCCGGCAGCGCCATGATCGTGTCCGCGCCGGCCTGGATGCGGGCGAGGTGCGCCGCCGTCTCCGGCAGCATGCGTTCGATGAAGAAACGCCCGGTCACGAGCTTGGCCTTGAGCCGGTCGGCATCGCCGGTAGCGCCGTTGGCAAGCTTCGCATTCGCGGCCTCGACGATCCGGCACCACATGTAAGCGAATGCGACGAGACCGAAGAGATGCATGTAATCGGTCGAGCCGGCGCCGGCATTGTCGGGCTTTTGCAAGGCGTTCTGCATGAACCATAGGGTCGCCTGCTGCAGATGGCCGAGCGCCTTGCCGAGCGCGTCGACGTAGGGCTTCAAAGCCGCGTCGCCTGAGTGATCCTTGATGTAGCCCTGCACTTCGCCGAAGAACGCCGTCACCGCGCGCCCGCCGTCCTTGCCGAGCTTGCGTCCGACGAGATCGAGCCCCTGAATGCCGTTGGCGCCCTCGTAGATCATGGCGATGCGCGCATCGCGCACGAACTGTTCCATGCCGTGCTCGGCGATGTAGCCATGGCCGCCGAAAATCTGCTGCGCCATCACCGTGTTGGCGAAGCCGGTGTCCGTCAGCACGCCCTTGAGCACCGGGGTCAGGAGCCCCATCAGGTCGTCGGCGGCTTGCCGCGCCTTGGCGTCGCCGGACCGGTGCGTGACGTCGCCGTTGAGCGCGAGCCACAGCATCAACGCGCGTGCCGCCTCGTTGAAGGCGCGCATCGTCAATAATCCGCGCCGCACGTCGGGATGCACGATGATGGGATCGGCGGCCTTTTCGGGCGCCTTCGCGCCGGTCAAGGCGCGGCCTTGCAGGCGTTCCTTGGCGTAGGCCACGGCATTCTGGTAGGCGACCTCGGACATCGCGAGACCCTGCAGGCCGACGCCGAGCCGCGCCTCGTTCATCATCGTGAACATGGCATTGAGGCCGCGGTTCTCCTCGCCGAGCAGCCAGCCCAAGGCGTTGTCGTAATTCATCACGCAGGTCGAATTGCCGTGGATGCCCATCTTGTGCTCGATCGAACCGCAGGAGACGCCATTACTCTCGCCGAGCGAGCCATCGGGCGTGACCAGGATTTTGGGCACGACGAACAGCGAAATACCCCTGGTTCCGGCCGGCGCGCCCTCGATGCGGGCGAGCACGAGGTGAATGATGTTGCTGGTGAGATCCTGCTCGCCTCCGGAAATGAAAATTTTCGTACCCGTGATCCGATAGCTGCCGTCGCCTTGCGGCACCGCCTTGCTACGCAAGAGGCCGAGGTCGGTGCCGCAATGCGGCTCGGTCAAGTTCATGGTGCCGGCCCATTCGCCGGCGATCATTTTCGGCAGGTAGGTCTTTTTCTGCGCGTCCGAACCGTGCGCCAGCAGCGCCGCGATCGCCCCCTGGATCAGCCCGGGATACATCGAAAACGCGATGTTTGCCGAGATCAGGAACTCGTTGACGATGGCAGTCATGGTCGCCGGCAGGCCCTGTCCGCCGTATTCAGCAGGCGCCGAAATGCCGATCCAGCCGCCGTCGCAGAGCTGCTTGTAGGCTTCCTTGAAGCCCGTCGGCGTGGTGACACGGCCATCGGGGTGGCGCCTACAGCCCTCGAGGTCGCCGGTGCGGTTGAGTGGCGTCAACACTTCTTCGGCGAACTTCGCCGCTTCGCCGAGAATCGCGGGAATGACGTCGGGAGAAGCGTCTGCAAACCCCGGCAAATTGTCGTAACGCTCGATGTGGAAGACATCGTTGAGCAGAAACTGCACGTCCTCGACTGGCGCCTTGTAGATCGGCATGGCGGCTCCTTGAATTAGTACGACCATCCTAACAGCGTTAACGGATGGCGCGGAATGACCCATCCGGCGATGCCACGCCGGCAGGCGTCCATGAAATCCCGCCATCCGCCGGATAAATCTGCGCAATTTTCCGCAAATGCGATCGATAGAGCGGAAATATTTTGCTCGCGACCGGCGGCAGTTTAACCGTCTCTTTACCTTAAATCTTAAAACTCCGGCCTGCCTGCGAGATCGTGCGCCTACGATTCCTTTCGGCCCGGCGCCGCGACCTCCAGCTCTTCTAGGGCGGCACTGCAGGCCGCCGCGTCCGAGGCCGTCGATGCGGGTCAATGCATGAAATTCAAGGTGCCGTGGCACGTCAAAGGCGTGCATCCCGACGCGCGCGATTCAGCGCGCGCCGCGGCACGACAGGCTGGCATGTCGGTCGGCGACTGGCTCAATTCGATGATACTTGAATCCGCCGGCGAGATTGAGGCGCCGAACCTTGTAGATGCTCGGCCGGCCCCTGCCTACCGCGAGCCACCGCGCGAGGACCGTCGAACGGACCTTGCACCGGCGCCGGAGTGGCGGCGGGAAGCGCGGCGCGGTGAATTCGATCGGACTGCGCGCGGCGATCGTCCGTTGAACCGCGCTCGCCCGGATCATGACGCCACGACCCAGCATCTGGCGAAGGCCATTGCGCGGCTCGACCAGAGGATGGACGAAATCATTCAGGAACGGCGCAACGCGGCACGCTCGCCGAAGACGACATCCGTCAACGAGGCGCTCTCGGATCTCGGACGCGAGCGTGTCAAGGCGGTGTCGGGCGATTGGGGATCGAACGTCGATCAGGCGGTGGCCGAGATTTCTCAGCGCATGCGCGAACTCGACAGCGAGGCGCCGGTTACTGTGCCGCCCCA
>JBGPOB010000018.1:0-20642 GCA_041487815.1 Xanthobacteraceae bacterium
CCGACCACGGCGATACCGAGGGGCTGGCGCAGTTCGGCGCCGGCGCCGGTGCCGAGCGCGATCGGCAGCGAGCCAAAGATCGCGGCGACGGTCGTCCTCATGATCGGACGGAAGCGCAACAAGCACGCCTCGCGGATCGCGGCCTCGGCGCCGAGCCCGACGCGCCGGCGTTCGATCGCGAAGTCGATCATCATGATGGCGTTTTTCTTGACGATGCCGACCAGCATCACGATGCCGATCATGGCGATGACGGTCAGGTCCATCTTGAACAGCAACAACACCAGGATCGCGCCGATGCCGGCCGACGGCAGGCCGGAGATGATCGTTATCGGGTGAATGAAGCTCTCGTAAAGAATGCCGAGCACGATATAGGCCGCGAAAATCGCGGCCAGCAGCAGCACGCCCTGACCCTTGAGCGAATCCTGAAACACCTGCGCCGAGCCCTGAAAGCCGCTCGCGATCGAGGCCGGCAGGTTGGCCTCGCGCTCGAGCTGCTTGATGGCATCGACCGCGGCCCCGAGCGAGAAGCCGGGCGCGAGGTTGAACGAAATCGTGACCGCCGGCTGCTGGCCCTGATGATTGACCTGGAGCGGGCCGACGCTGGGGACGAATTTCGTGACAGCGGAAAGCGGGATGGTCGGCCCGCTGAGCACGCCAACGCCCGTAACGCCGCCGCCAGCGGCGGTCGGCTGCCCGGTAGCGTTGGTCTTGAGGTAGATCTTTGCCAGCGCGTTGGGATCGGACTGAAACTCCGGCTTGACCTCGAGGATGACCTGGTAATCGTTGGCGGCCGTGTAGATCGTCGCGACCTGCCGACTACCGAAGGCGTTGAACAGTTCCTGGCGGATCTGGTCGACGGAAATGCCGTAGACCGCCGCCTTTTCACGGTCGATCTCGATCGTCATCTGCGGGTTCTTGACGTAGAGGTCGGTGGTCACGTCACGCAGGCCGGGCACTTCCGCGACCTTGTCGCGCAGCTCCGGCGCAACCCGGAACAGCGTCTCGGTATCGCTCGATTGCAGCGTATACTGGTACTCGCTCTTGGAAATGCGGCCGGTGATGTTGATGTTCTGCACCGGCTGGAAATAGGTCACCATTCCGACGACGGAATTGGCGCTGCGGCGCAGGCGCTGGATGACCTCGATGACGGATTCGCCGCGCTCCTTGCGCGGCTTGAGCGCGATGAACAGGCGGCCGTAGTTTGTGGTCGGATTCGGCCCGCCGACGCCGACGGTCGAATTGAAGTAATCGACGGCCTTGTCCTTGCGCACGATCTCGGCGATCTGGCGCTGGCGCTCGAACATCGCCTTGAACGAGATGTCGGCCGGCCCCTCCACTGTCGCGGCGATGAAGCCGGTGTCCTCGACCGGGAAGAAGCCCTTGGGAATATAGATGTAGAGCGCCACGGTGCCGACCAGCGTCGCCGCAGTCACCAGCAGCATCGCGAATTTGCGCGCCAACACCCTGTCGAGCGCCCACTCGTAGGCGCGCAGCGAGGCGTTGAACATCGCCTCGAACGCGCGCAGGACCACATTCTGTCGCTTGTCGCCGTGATGCGCGTGCAGCACACGCGCGCACAGCATCGGCGTCAATGTCAGCGACACGAAGCCCGAGAGCACGATCGCGACCGCGATGGTAATGGCAAACTCGCGGAACACGCGGCCGACCATGCCGCCCATCAGCAGCACCGGGATGAACACCGCGATCAGCGAGAAGGTGATCGAAATGATGGTGAAGCCGATCTCGCGCGCGCCCTTGAGCGCGGCTTCGTAGGGCCGCATGCCGCCCTCGATATGGCGCACGATGTTTTCCAGCATGACGATGGCGTCGTCGACCACGAAGCCGACCGACAGCGTCAGCGCCAAGAGCGTCATGTTGTTAATCGAGAAATTGAACGCATACATGAACTCGCAGGTCCCGATCAGCGACACCGGCACCGCCAGCGCGGGGATGATCGTCGCCGACGCCGAGCGCAGGAACAGGAAGATCACCATTATCACCAGCGTGACCGCGATGCCGAGCGTCTCCTGCACGTCGATGACGGAAGCGCGAATCGACTTCGAGCGGTCGTTGAGCACTTCCATCCGGATTGCCGCCGGTATCTGCGCGCGATAGGCCGGCAGCTGCGCGCGGACGGAATCGACCACCGCGACGGTGTTGGCGTCGGGTTGGCGCTGGATCGCGAGCACGATCGCGCGGTCGTTGTTGTACGCACTTGCGATTTTGTCGTTCTCGACGCTGTCGATGACACGCGCGATTTCATCGAGCTTGACCGGCGTGCCGTTGCGATAGGCGACGATGACCTTCTTGTAGTCCTCCGCGCGCGTCATCGCGCTCGTTGCGGTCAAGGTAATGTTCTGCCGCTCGCCGGTGAGCGTGCCGACCGGCGTCGACGAATTGGTCTTTGAAATGACGTTGCGGATGTCGTCGAGCGATATGTTGCGCGCCGCCGCGGCGACCGGATCGACCTGGACGCGGACGGCGAATTTCTGGCTGCCGAAGACCAAGACCTGCGCGACGCCGGGCAGCTGCGAAATCTGCTGCGCCAACACCAGTTGGCCGTAGTCGTCGACCTTGGATAAAGGCAGCGTCGAGGACACCAGGCTGATGAACATGATCGGGAAGTCGCCCGGGTTCACCTTGCGGAAAAACGGCGGCGTCGTCATTTCCACCGGCAGGCGGCGCTGCGCGATCGTCAGCGCGGTCTGCACGTCGAGCGCCGCCCCGTCGATGGCGCGATTGAGGTCGAACTGGATGATGATCGACGTAGTTCCGAGCGCCGACGAAGATGTCATCGAAGAGATGCCGGCGATCGTGGACAGCTGGCGCTCGATCGGCCCTGCCACCGATGCCGCCATGGTTTCCGGGCTCGCGCCCGGCAGCGTCGCGGTAATCTGAATGGTCGGAAAATCCACTGCCGGCAGCGCCGCGACCGACAACAGCCGGTAGCCGAAAATCCCGAACACGATCAGCGCAGCGGTGATCAGCGTCGTCATCACCGGCCGGCGGATGCAGGTTTCCGAAATCGACATGTCAGAATCCGCTTGTTACGCTTTCGTCAATCCGCGTTGATCAGCCAAACCTGCCACCTTATTTTGATTTGCGCATGATTTTGCGCGAAAAGTCTGTAACTTTCCGGGATCATGCGCCTGCGCGCCGCGGGCTGACGCGCGCGCCGTCGGTCAATTGCAAAAAGCCGTCGGTGACGATGATTTCGCCGGCTTCGAGGCCTGCCTCGAGCGCGGTCTCCGTGCCGGTCACTCGCGCGACCTTGACCGGGCGCACCGCCGCTTTGCCGTCCTTGACCACGAACACGAACGTGCCGGACTGGCTGACCTGGACGGCGGCCGAGGGCACCACCACCGCCTCGTCCTCGCGCAATGTCATCTGCACGGTCACCAGTGTGCCCGGCCAGAGAAGCTCGTCGCTGTTCGGCATGGTCGCGCGCACCGCTACCATGCCGGTGCCGGGATCGACGGTATTTTCGACCATCGTCACCGCGCCGTTTGCGCGCCGTGCCTCGCCGGCGACGCTCGCCTCCACGGTCGCGGATTCCGCCGCAATCGCCTTGCGAATATCGGGCAATGTGTTTTGCGGCACGCTGAAGGTAACGTAGATCGGTGCGGTTTGAATGACCGTGGCGATCGGCGTTATGTCGGCGGCGCGCACGATGTTGCCGACCTTGAGGGCGGCGGCGCTGATGCGACCGGAAATCGACGCGCGGATCGTGGTGTAGCTGAGCTGCACGCGCAGATTTTCAAGCTGTGCCTGATCGGCCTTCATATTGGCGGAATAGACGCCGACCTGGGTCTTGGCGTTGTCGAGATTGACGACTGGCGTCGCGCCCTTGCCGACGAGGTCGGTATAGCGGCGCACGTCGCGCTCGGCCCCTTCAAGCTGGGCCTGGTCGCGCGCGATATTGCCCTCCGCCTGCTGGATCTGGGCCTCGATGGCGCGGCTGTCGAGCGTCAGTAGCACGTCGCCCTGCTTGACCTTGGCGCCGTCGGCGAAATGTACGGCGGTGATTTCGCTGTCGGCGCGCGGCCGGATGGCGAAGCTGGCCATGGGCGTAACCGTGCCCAGCGCTTCGACATTCACCGGCGATTTCTTGCGCACTGCAGTTGCAGTCGCGACGGAAATGGCCCGCGGGCCCTGTCCCTGCGATTGCGCTACCGCGCCATCGGGACTGCCTGACCATCGCGTCGCCACCCAGATGCCCACCAGGACGACCGCCGCGGCACACACCAATCCGAGGATTCGCTTGGACATTCAGAACCGCCCCATCGCGACAAAAGCCGCCGGACGGTCGTTCCTTTCCCTTGTGTTCCTACCCAAGGCCCAACGTCGGCCAGCCTCGTGGCGGCGGCCGCCGGCCTCAATATAACGCGCCAGAATTGCGCATTCGTGTATCATATTCGCTAAACCCATGCACTATTATACCCAAAAGCTTGGTATTTTGCCGGCGTCACTCGCCTGTTGCGCCGCGGCGTGCGGATCGCGTTTCTTCTTTCACATCCCTGGGATCAAGCGGCATGCCGCCCCGGTCATCTGGCGGTAGCGAGAACCGCCTCCAGCCCCGGAATTCGACGCTGGACGTGGCAATTCGCATCGGTTTGTATCGGCCACGCGGCGCAGGCACGCTCTCTACCGAGGGCCTACACCTGTCAACTTAATCTTCCTTAATCTCGCGCGGACAAACGATGCGGATTGCCACCTGGAACGTCAATTCGATCAATCAGCGCGTCGATAATATTGTCGCCTGGCTGAAGGCGCGCGCGCCGGATGTGGCGTGCCTGCAGGAAATCAAATGCCTGGACGCTGCGTTCCCGCGCGAGCCTTTTGAGGGGCTTGGTTACAATGTCGCCGTTCACGGGCAAAAGACCTTCAATGGCGTCGCGATCCTGTCAAAGCCCAGGCTCGAGGATGTCAGGCAGGGCCTGCCGGGCGACGCCTCGGACGACCAGGCGCGCTTTCTGGAAGCAACGATCTCGGTTGGCGGCGGTGCGGTCCGGATCGCGTGCCTCTATCTGCCCAACGGAAATCCGGTCGACAGCGACAAGTATCCGTACAAGATCAAATGGATGGAGCGCCTTTCTCACTATACGCGGGAACGACTCGCCGATGAGGAGCCGCTGGTGCTCGCAGGCGATTACAACGTCATCCCGACGCCTGCGGACGCACGCAGGCCGCAGGACTGGACCAACGATGCGTTGTTCAGGCCGCCGACGCGGGCGCAGTTCCGTACGTTCGCCAATCTTGGATTGACCGACGCCGTTCGGGCCGTCAGCGACGATGCCGGGCTCTACACGTTCTGGGACTACCAGGCCGGCGCGTGGCAAAAGAATAACGGCATCAGGATCGATCATCTGATGCTGTCGCCGCAGGCGGCCGACCGGCTGGCGGGCGCGGGAATCGATAAGCACGTGCGCGCCTGGGAAAAGCCATCCGACCACGTTCCGGTCTGGATCGACGTAGAATTAGAGACGCTGCGCTAGGTGTGATCCGGTCGACTCCTGCGGACGCTAGTTTCAAATTTCCTTTTTCAAATTTCCCTGCCGATGACGCGATCGAGCGAATACGGCCCCCCGCCCCGCAGCGAAATGGCGAACATGACGATGCCCCACAGCAGCGTGAATTCCATTCGGCCAAAGCCGTTCGGCATCATCACCACAAAGCAGATGATCGCCATTTCAATGGCGATCGCGGCGGCAAACACTCGGGTGAACAGGCCGAGCACAATGCAAATCGCGCCGACCGTCTCGAGAAATATGGCAGCAGCGGCAAATCCGCTGGCGGGCACGAACCCAAGCTTCGCCATGCTGCCGGCGACGCTGACCATACCGGCATTAAACTTGGCCCAGCCGTGGACCAACAGCATAGCTCCGGCGGTAATGCGGATCAGTGGGTACCAGAGCTCGGACACCGACCCGTAAAATCCGGCAAGCGCCGGAAAGATCAGCTTCGGCTCGCCACGTTCCATGGCAGTCATGACGTTTCCCCTTGATTGTTGGCTGCAGCCACTTTGTTGTGTGGCGCGTCGCCCTTTACCCATGAGTTACAATTTTATTGTTCAGTCTAGCGCGCGAGCGGCAAAAACGGCAGCGGTTTTGCGCTGGCAATCAAGGTTGCACAAGCTGCGGGACCTTGTCTGCGGGCGGCAAACTATGCGTTGTCGCGAAACGCCAGGTGCGAGCCGGGGCTAAATGAGCTGACGGTAAAGCCGTGACGCTGCCAGGCGATGGCGAGGGCGCGTGCGCTGAACAGCGACACATGGCCATTGCGCGGCCCGATGTACCACCACGCCATTCCCACCTGTGCGATTTCCGGCGGTTGCAGCAGTGTCGAGAACAGCACGACGCCGTTCGGCGTGAGCAAATCCACCATCGTGTCAATCACCGACAGCGGATCGGGCAGGTGCTCGAAGGTCTCAAACGACGTAATCAGGTCGAACTTGGCATCCGGCCGCTTGGAAAATTCCGGCGTGAACGGATCATAGGTTTCCACATGGGCGAAGCCGACATCGCGCAGGCGCCGGGCCAACAGCCCGTTGCCGCCGCCATAATCGAGCATACGTATTTTCGAACGGTCACGGCCGACCTGATTGACCAACATCGCGGCATTGCTGGCGGGACGCACTTCCAGGTAGTCCGGATCCACTTTGATGTAATCGTCGTTATAGATAAATTGCTTGAACTCGGCTTCCGTCCAATCGTCGAAGCACTCGGTGAAAAGAAAGCCGCAGCCGGTGCAGCACCGATAGTGCACCGGAATTCCGAGACGCGGCAGATATCGGCCGTGCACCTCCTCGCAGGAGCGGTTGAAGTCGACCATGCCATAAAGCGGGGCCGCGCCGCCGCAGATCTTGCACGGCCGCGGCTCGGGACCGATCGGTCGGAGACGCATATCGGTTGCCATCGGAATGCGCGATCGTGGTGGGTTGCCAAGCCGGTTTGCGCCGGGCGAATCGCCAATCCAACAATATCAAAAAAGTTGCGGCGCGCGGCGTGACCGCTCGCGGAGCGTCGCCGCGAAGCGGCAGGATGCGGCGCCCGTCAGCCGCGCAGGCGGTGGCGGGCTAGTCGCGCCGTCCGTTCAGCCGACGCTCCAGGAACACGAGCGCGAGCTGGCGCTCGTCATCGGTTGCCTGTTTGAACGCGGCGTCGTGCAGCTCGCGAATCCATTTTTCCTGCGGCAAGGCCGAATCGCTCGCCAGCGTCAGCCACATCAACCCGCGCGCGGCCTGGCGCGGCACTCCATTGCCCTTGAACAACATGGCGCCCAGGACGGCCTGCGCCTGGTATTGCCCTTTGTTCGCGGCGAGCCCGAGCCAGCGCGCGGCAAGCTTCGGCTCCTTGGCCGTGCCGTTACCGTCGAGATAGAGGCGGCCGAGATTGTATTGCGCGTCGGCATCGCCAAAATACGACGCCGCATAGTGGAACACCTCGCGCGCGCGCTCGGGGTCGGCCTTGATCGGCGAGTTCGGCACGCCGTCGAGATAATACAAGCCGAGCGCGACGAAGGCGTTGCCGACGAAGCGCGCTTGCGGCGTTCCCGGAACATCGTCGGCGTGCGTGGCCGCGATGTCGCGAAAATATTCGAACGCGCGCACGTCATCGCGACCGACGCCGTCGCCGTCCGCGTACATGCGGCCGAGTTTCCATTGCGCCATCGGATGGCCGTTCGCGGCGGCGTATTCGAGCGCGGTGACGCCGCTCTTGGTGTCGCCGGCGCGCAACGCCATGGTTCCGGAACGGAATGCGTCGATCGGCGACGGCTTGTTCTTCAGATCGAGCGGCGGACGCAGTACGGCGGCTCCGCGCGTGGCGCCTGCGCCCGCCAGCGTCGCACCGGGCGCGGACAACGCCGCCGGTGGCGTAGGCGCCGCGGTTGCAGGTGCCGAGGTCATTGGTGGCGAGGTTGCCGCGCCGCGCGCGACAATATCCACGTTGACCGCGGGCGTCGCTGCGCCGTTGGAGGCGGTGCCGTCAAACGCGTTGGCAGCGCCGTTGAGGCCCAGTGTCAGTGCACAAATTGGAATAAGGCAATCAGATATCCGCATAACACGCTGTCTCGGCTGCGCCGCCAGGGTGCGTCACCGCGCCGTCTCGCGCGTTGCCGACCTGCTGGGCGTATTTCCAAATATATCCCGATGTAAATTCCGGCTTTCGCGGCCGCCAGGATGCCTTGCGACTTGCGAACTCCGCCGCCGACACTTTGGCGTCGAGCAGGCCCTTCTCAGCATCAATGGTGATGATGTCGCCGTCCTTGAGAAGCGCGATCGGTCCGCCCACCGCCGCCTCCGGTCCGACGTGACCGACGCAAAAGCCTCGCGTCGCGCCGGAAAAGCGGCCATCGGTAATGAGCGCAACCTTGCCGCCCATGCCCTGGCCGTAAAGTGCCGCCGTCGTCGCCAGCATCTCGCGCATGCCGGGCCCGCCCTTGGGGCCCTCATAGCGGATCACCAACACCTCGCCTTCCTTGTATTTCTTGTGCTTCACCGCGTCGAAACAGGCTTCCTCGCCGTCGAAGCAACGCGCCGGACCTGAGAACTTGAGACCCTCCATGCCGGCGACTTTCACGATCGCGCCCTCAGCCGCGATGTTGCCCTTGAGACCGACCACGCCGCCGGTCGCCAACAGCGGCTTGTCGGCGGGACGCACGACGTCCTGATCCGGGTTCCAGGCGACGCGCTTGAGGTTCTCGGCCATGGTGCGGCCGGTCACGGTCATGCAGTCGCCGTGCATGTAGCCATGATCGAGCAGCGTCTTCATCAGCAGCGGAATGCCGCCGGCCTCGAACAAGTCCTTGGCGACATAGCGCCCGCTCGGCTTGAGATCGGCGATGTAGGGCGTGCGCTCGAACACTTCCGCTACGTCGAAAAGGTCGAATTTCAGGCCGCATTCATGCGCAATCGCGGGAAGATGCAGCGCGGCGTTGGTCGAACCGCCCGACGCGGACACCACGGCGGCGGCATTTTCCAATGCCTTGCGCGTCACGATATCGCGGGGGCGGAGGCCGGCCTTGATCAAGTCCATGATCTGCTCGCCCGCGGTCATGCAGAACCTGTCGCGGATTTCGTAGGGTGCCGGCGCGCCCGCCGAATAAGGCAACGCGAGCCCGATCGCCTCCGATACCGTCGCCATGGTGTTGGCCGTGAACTGGGCGCCGCAGGCGCCCGCCGACGGGCATGCGTTCTGCTCAAGAATGTCGAGATCGGAATCCGACATGGCGCCGACGGAGTGCTTGCCGACCGCCTCGAACACATCCTGCACGGTAACCGGCCGGCCCTTGAATGTGCCCGGCAGGATCGAACCGCCGTAGATGAAGATCGACGGCACATTGAGGCGACACATGGCCATCATCATGCCCGGCAGCGACTTGTCGCACCCGGCAATCCCGACCAGCGCATCGTAGGCGTGGCCGCGGATCGTCAATTCGACCGAATCCGCGATCACCTCGCGCGAGGGCAGCGACGACTTCATGCCCTGGTGGCCCATCGCGATGCCGTCGGTGACGGTGATGGTGCAAAATTCGCGCGGCGTGCCGCCGGCCGCGGCGACACCCTTCTTGACGGCCTGGGCCTGCCGCATCAGCGCGATGTTGCAGGGCGCCGCCTCGTTCCAGCACGAGGCCACGCCGACGAACGGCTGATGGATCTGCGCGGTGCTGAGCCCCATCGCGTAATAGTAGGAACGATGCGGCGCGCGCTCGGGCCCTTCGGTTACGTGCCGGCTCGGCAGCCTGCCCTTGAGCGTCGTTTTCGCGTCCATAACCTGCACCGCCCCCGTCCGGCCGGGTTAGTCCTGACCGCGGACAAGGCGCTATGGAGATCATGGAGCGCTGTGGCGGAAAAGCGGCGCCGCGCGGTTAACACCATGAAATTGCGAAATGTTGTAAACGTGTTGCCGCAATGACACAGCGGTTTGGGACGATTAACCATCGCCGGCGGCAAGGACCTCGGCGACCGCGCCGACTTCAATGACGGCGCAAGCTGGCCAACCAGCGGCCCCACGAACGCGACCGGCGCGCGCTGCAAGCCGGCGCCGGCCCGGGACTGAAATCGGTCCCCGCGATGACGCGCACGGCGAGGCCTACACCGCCGCGAAAATCCCGATCCGACAACCCGCCGGCGCGATGCGCCATGGCCATCGCCGTCCCGACGTCGGCGTCGCGCGCCGACCGGTTGCGACGCCAGACTTCGTCCAGCGCGCGCTCACCGATCCGGCAGCTGGGCGCCCGGTTGCAGCCGGCGGTGCGCATCAGCTCCGATGCAAACTCACTCGCGGCGCGAACGTAAAGCGCGCGGGCGTTGTCGTAACAGACCGGACGGAGATAGGCGTTGGCGCGCCGGATGACGATTTCGCGTAGCGCCGCATCTTTGGTAATCCCGGGGCGTGGCGGCACGCTCGCCTGCACCGACGACCACGCCGAGGCGCGGATGGCATCGACGGCGTGACCGAATTGTGGCAGCAACCGGCCGGCGTCGAGCCAGAGGCCGCCGGCGAAGACGCCCGCGAACACGACGAGACCCAGTGCAACAGTGCGCCAATCCAACACGGCGATCACACGCAATAATTGATCCGCCTGCCCATATCCGGCGGCACTATGCTTTGCATGAAATCTTCCCGCCAAATACCGACAATTATTGTAGGATTTTCTTAAATCCCGCCGGCGCGGTACCTGTCCTCGCCCGTCTCCGCCGGCCAGCCCGCAGGCCATGCCGTCCCATTTCCGCAAAAGCTTCTTCAACCGCAGCGTTCACGAGGTCGCGCCCGATCTCATCGGCGCCAAGCTTTTGTTTCGCGGCGCCGGCGGCATCATTGTCGAGGTCGAGGCCTATCATCACACCGATCCCGCCGCGCACAGCTATGGAGGCCGCACCGAGCGCAATGCCGTCATGTTCGGTCCGCCCGGCCATGCCTACGTTTACCGGTCCTACGGCATCCACTGGTGCCTGAATTTCGTCTGCGAGCGGGCCGGCAGTGCCAGCGCCGTGCTGATCCGCGCGCTCATGCCGACGGATGGACTTGCCGCGATGCGCCGCCGCCGCGGCGTTGCTGCGGAACGCGCGCTATGCTCGGGGCCCGGCAAGCTGGCGCAGGCGCTCGGCGTCACCGGCGCCCATAGCGGGCTCGCGCTCGACGCGCCGCCGTTTGCGCTGTTGGCGCGCGCGGCGCCGGTCGAAATCGAGGTCGGCGTGCGCATTGGAATCACGAAAGCTGCCGACCTGCCGTGGCGCTACGGGCTTGCGGGGTCGCGATATGTCAGCAAGCCGTTCAAGACGTGATGCGAAAATTCGGATCGAAGCCGAACGCGCGGCGCGCCTTTTCGATCGACACTGCGCCATCGTCCTCGGCGATGTTGTAGATCCCCGGCGCGCCACGCGTCAGTGCAAGCAGCGCGGCCTGCGCCGCCGCGTCGGTGTGCAGCGGGCCCGCGCCCATGGCGACGGCGGTCCACGTTCCTGGACCGTAGAGCCGACCGTAGCGAAGCACGATGCCTTCGATGCCAGGCGTACCCGTCACCGCGCCTTCGAGCGCATATACGCCGCGCGCCGACACGTTCTCGGCCGGCAACAACGCGTCGCTTTCAAGGTGCGGCTCGCGGCCCGGTGCGTAAAGGAAAGCGATACTCTGCGCGATCATGCGGCGCGCGCCGGCGGCCTTGGCGGCGACAATAAGGTTATCGGTCCCCTCGACGCGGATGCGCGCGTTGGCTTCGAGCGAGGCCGCGATCGCGGCGGGGTCGGCACTGTCGGGCAAGTCCGTCAATTGATGGATCACAATTTCCGGACGGGCGGCGACGACGGCCTCGCGCAGCGCCGCAGCATCGAACACATCGACGACGACCGGCGTCGCACCGCTGCGCGCGATCATTTCGGTCCTGGCCGCCGAGCGGGTCGTTCCCACGACGGCGTGCCCGGCCGCAACCAGCAGTTTTGTCAGCGGCTGCCCGATGACGCCGGTTGCGCCGGCAAGGAAGATACGCATGACGCCTCGCGAATTTTCTTACGGCATCGCCGCGGCTTGCACGCCGGCGGTGTCGTAAAATTCAAAAAACTCGACGATTGTTCCGTCGCGAAAACGCCAAAAATCCATTTTCGGCGTCGCGAAAATCTTTCCCGTTCGTTTGTTCTTCCACGACGTCGAGCCGCGCGCGGCGACGAGATCGCCCTGCGCAATATACTCGTTGACGGTGTAGTGGATCATGTCCCAGTCGCCCGCCAGCCCGGCGAAGTAGTCCCGCACCGCTTGCTTGTTGTCGTAGCTCTTGGTGAACGCGAGATGCACCGCGCCGGCCGCCAGCGAGCCGAACTTGATGTCGTCGGCAAGAAGCCCCATCCAGTGCTCGACGCTGGCGCCCTTCGACTCGTTCCAGCGCGCGTAGGCGGCCTTCAACGTGGCCACGTTGGAATTCGTGTCGGCCATGGCGGTTCCCCCTGCGAGCGCACGTCGTCGGGCACAATTGAATATCAACAGGACAAACAATGCTCCGGTCGGTCCATCCCAGTCAATTCGGCGGCGCTTGCCAAAAGTCGCGCTTGCGCCGGAAAAGACCTCCGGAATTAGCTCATGGCACCGAGCCGCCCCAGCGCCTCGACGATCTTTTGCCGCCGGCCTTCGGCCTCCTCGCGCTTTTCGCGCTCGCCGTCGATGATTTCTTCCGGCGCGCGCTTGACGAAGTCGGGGTTGGCGAGCTTGGCGTCGACGCGCTGGATGTCGGCCATCGCCTTGGCCATTTCCTTTTCGAGCCGCGCGCGTTCGGCGGCAAGATCGATCACGCCCTTGAGCGGAAGCGCCGCGACTTCGCCGCGCACCAGTAACTGGACTGCGCCGTCGGGCGCACGCTGCGCGAACGATATGTCGCCGACGCGCGCCAGCCGGCCAATGAATTCCATCCAGCGTTCGGCGCGCGCCTTGGTTTGAGCCGACACGCCCGCCAGCACCAGCGGCAGTTGCGTTGCCGGCGCGATGTTCATTTCCGCGCGGATCGAGCGGATGGCCGAGACGAGATCGACAACCCAGCCGATTTCGGCTTCCGCGGCGGGATCGTCGAGCCCGGCGTAGGCCGGCCATGGCGTGAGCGTCAGTAGTCCCGCGCGCGCGGACGCACCCGCAGTCACCGCCCACAGTTCTTCGGTGAGGAACGGCATGAAGGGATGCAAAAGCTTCAAGATTTCGTCGCGCGCCCACGCCACCATGGCGCGGGTCTCGGATTTGGCCGCGCCGTCGGGCCCGGTCAGCACGGGCTTGGCGAGTTCCAGGTACCAGTCGCAATACACGTTCCACACGAAAGCGCGGACGGCGCCGGCGGCGTCGTTGAAGCGGTAGGCTTCGAGCGCCGCCGTGACATCGCGCGCGGTGCGCGCGGTTTCGTGTGCGATCCAGCGGTTGAGGACCTCTTTCGCAGATTTTGGATTAAAGCCAGCGACGCCGGCGCAGGCGTTCATCTCGGCGAAGCGGCAGGCGTTCCAGAGCTTGGTCGCGAAATTGCGCTCGCCCTCGACGCGCGCGGGCGAAAGCCTGATGTCGCGGCCTTGCGCCGCCATCAAGGCGAGCGTGAAGCGCAGCGCGTCGGCGCCGTAGTCGTCGATGATGCCGAGCGGATCGACGACGTTGCCCTTCGACTTCGACATTTTCGCGCCGCGCTCGTCGCGCACCAGCGCGTGGATATAGACGGTGTGGAACGGCACCTCTTTCATAAAATGCAGTCCCATCATCATCATGCGCGCGACCCAGAAGAAGATGATGTCGAAGCCGGTGACGAGAACGCTGGTCGGATAGTAGCGCTTGAGTTCCGGCGTTTCGTCCGGCCATCCAAGCGTGGAGAACGGCCACAGCGCGGACGAGAACCAGGTGTCGAGGACGTCCTCGTCGCGGGCGATGACTTCATAGCCAGCGCTCTTGGCTTCCAAAACTGCTTGGACATTGCCGACAACGTCGGACCCAAATATGGAAGAAGCTACAACAACCTTCTTATTGTATTTTTTCTCCGCAGCTGCGATTGCGTCTGCTTCACTTAATTCAACAAAAATATCTTCTTCTTTTCCGTACCATGCGGGGATTTGGTGTCCCCACCAGAGCTGCCGCGAGATGCACCAAGGCTGGATATTTTCCATCCACTCAAAATAGGTCTTTTCCCAACTCCTCGGCACAAACGTTGTTCGGCCATCATTCACCGCTGCCAACGCAGGTGCAGCAAGCGTTTTAGCGTCCACATACCACTGATCTGTAAGGTATGGCTCAATCACGACACCCGAACGATCACCGTGCGGAACCATGTGAACAGTCGGTTCAATTTTATCAATGAACCCGCACTCCTCTAATAGCGCGACAATTTTCTTCCGCGCGACGAAGCGGTCGCTTCCATCCAAACTTTTCAAGGTCGCGTCTGGTGCGCTTGAGAACGTTGCATTGGGCTTCACAGGATCGTCGTCAGGTTTGATCTTGTAGTGTTCATACGCTGCAAAAATGGGAACCGTGGTTATGCGCGCTTCAGTAGTGATCACGATCACCTGCGGCAGGCTATGCCGCTTCCCAACCTCAAAATCGTTGAAGTCGTGCGCGGGCGTGATCTTGACCGCACCAGTGCCTTTTTCGGGATCGGAGTATTCGTCGGCGATGATCGGAATTTTCCGCCCGACCAGCGGCAGAATTACGTTCTTGCCGACGAGAGGCTTGTAACGTTCGTCGTCGGGATGCACTGCGACCGCCACATCGCCCAGCATTGTCTCCGGCCGTGTAGTCGCCACCGTGATGAATGTTGACGGGTTGCTTGGATCGAACGCCTTGCCTTCGAGCGGATAGCGAAAATAATACAAATGTCCGTTGGGATCGCGGTCCAGCACTTTTCCAAGCGCAACCGCATCCAGCGGTTCGCCGCTTTCGCTTGACCACTTGAAGCTGCCCCGGCATTCGACCTGCTGCACTTCAAGGTCGGAGATCGCGGTGAGCAGCTTCGGATCCCAGTTGACCAGCCTTTTGTCCTTGTAGATTAGGCCGGCTTTATAAAGTTCCACAAAAGCTTTAAGAACCGCGCGCACCATCTGCTCATCCGGCGCGCCGCGCTCTCCCATCGTAAACCGCTCGCGCGACCAGTCGCAGGAGGCGCCCAGCCGCTTGAGCTGGTTGATGATGGTGCCGCCGGATTCCGCCTTCCAGGCCCACACCCGTTCCAGGAATTTTTCGCGCCCCATCTCGCGCCGCGACGGTTCCTGCCGCTCCATGAGTTGGCGCTCGACCACCATCTGCGTCGCAATGCCGGCGTGATCGGTACCGACCTGCCACAGCACGTCCTTCCCGCGCATGCGCTCGAAGCGGCACAGTACGTCCTGCAGCGTGTTGTCGAGCGCATGGCCCAAGTGCAGCGAGCCGGTGATGTTCGGCGGCGGGATGACGATGCAATAGGGCGTGGCGGCGCGCCGCTCCGGCCGGCCGGCGCGAAAGGCCTGCACGCGCTCCCACGCGGCGGAAATGCGCGGCTCGATTTCGGCGGGCTGGTAGGTCTTTTCGATCATGGCGGTCGTGGCGTTGCGGGCGTACAAAGCCCGCGCCGTCTTGCGCTGTCAACGTCCGCCCGGACTCCGCCCGGTTTCACCCGGATTTCGCCCCGCTCCCCATTGCTCCTCCATGTCCCTCTCCGCTTCGGCACGCTCCCAAACCCGCGCCATCGTGTTCCTGGCGATCGCCGGCTTCGCCAGCCAGGCGATGGTGCGCTCCTCGGACACCCTGTTGCCGCAGATCGCCGGCGACCTCGGCGTCACCGTCGGCGTCGCGTCGGTGATCGTGTCGGCCTATTCGCTGATGCACGGCTCGGTGCAGTTGATCATCGGGCCGGTCGGCGACCGCTATGGCAAATACCGCATGGCCGCGATCACCTGCGCCTGCGCCGCGCTGTTCGTCGCCGCGTGCGGCTTCACGCAATCGCTCGGCACCTTGACGCTGGCGCGCATCGCGTCCGCCGCCTTCGCCGGCTGGATCATCCCCATGGGCATGGCCTATGTCGGCGATGCGGTGCCCTACGAGCGGCGCCAGCAGGTGCTGGCGCGTTATCTCAGCGGGCAGATTTCCGGCCAGCTATTCGGGCAGGCGGCGGGCGGCATCCTCGGCGACCTTCTGGGCTGGCGCGGGGTGTTCTTTGTGCTGGCCGGTTTTCTGGCGATCGCGGCGGCGGGCCTCTTCCGCGAACTCGCCGTCAATCCGCTGGCGCGCATGCCGGCCGCCGACGCGTCGCACACGCGCGGCTTCGTCGCCGACAATGTCGTGGTCCTGTCCAATCCGTGGGCGCGCTTCGTCATCGTCGCGGCGTTTATCGAGTACGCCTTCATGTTCGGCGCCTTCGCCTATTCCGGCGCCTTTTTGCGCGCGCGCTTCGGCCTCAGCTACACCGCGATTGGGCTCGCCATCTGCATGTTCGGCGTCGGCGGGCTGATCTATGCCGGCTTCGTGCGGCAATTCGTGGCACGCTTCGGACAGACCGGGCTCGCCATCGGCGGCGGCATCCTGATCGGCATCGCTTATGTGTCGCTGGCGCTGGCGCCGGCATGGTGGATCACGCCGGCGGTCATCGCCGTGATCGGCTTGGGCTTCTACATGCTGCACAACACGATCCAGACCAACGCCACGCAGATGTCCCCGCACGCGCGCGGCACGGCGGTCGGCCTGTTCTCGGCGGCGCTCTATCTCGGACAGACCGCGGGCGTGGCGCTGGCCGCGCCGGTCGTCGATCACGCCGGCGCGGCGCTCGCGTTCGCCGTATCGGGCGCGGTGCTGGCGGCGCTAGGCTTGTGGTTTGCGCGCGGGCTCAGACGGCGCTGATCAAGCCGGGTTGCATCGGCCTGCCCCGCCAATATTTTGAGTTTGGGTGTGATTTTGATTTTGGGTGTGATCTTGTCCGAAAAGTCTTGCAACTTTTCGGGATCACACCCTACCCGCGCCCGCGCGAGACCCGGTCGATTTCCGCGCGTACCAGCCGCTCGACCATGTTGGGCAGGTTGTCGTCGAGCCAGGCCTTCAGCATCGGCCGCAGCATTTCGCGCACGAGATCGTCGAGCGTGCGGGAATTCTGCACCAGCACCGTATGGGCCAGTGCGTTGAACGCCGAATCGATTGCGGCTGTTGTCGTGGGCGCCAGCAGCGTGCGATCCCCGCCGGTGCGGTGCTCAAACTCGCGCCGCGCCAGCTCGACGGTGTCCGGCGGCGGTTCGGGTTCGGGTTCGAATTCCGGTTCAGGTGCCGGCGACTCGGCTTCGGCGGCAGGCGTTTCCTCCGCCGACGCGTCCTCGAACACCAGGTCCTGATTGGCATCGATGGTCTGGAAGCCGACGACGTTCGGGGCCGGCACTTCCATGGCTTCCGTCAGATCCAGCACGTCTTCCTCGGGCCCGGGTACGGCGGTTGGCTTCGGGCTTTCCGGCGTCGCCGGCTTAACCGAAACGTTCGAAGCGGCAGCGGGCATCGCGGGCGCCGGAGCACGCGCCCCATCGGACGCCTTCGGCTTGGCGTTGTCGTCGTCCGCGATGATGCGCCGGATGGAGGCCAGGATCTCCTCCATGGACGGCTCTTGCGCCTTCGCCGCCTGTGCCATTTCCAAAATCCCCAACGCCGCCCGCCGGAGACCGAACAACGCCGCAAAACAGCGACGAATCAATTGCCGGGCGCCCTAAAGGCCATACCTTGGCGCCCGCGGCATGTCGAGAATCAACACATGCCGCCGGCGCTCCCGGGCGCGGTCATCCACCGGTTCGCGACCTCACGCGTGCGGTGGCAGCGCAGAAAACCGGCATCGCCGACACGCCTGCGCGCGCGCGGGTACTAAGGGCGGCGTCGACGCTGGCAGACCTTATCGCGGGGAATAGGGGCGATGATGCAACCGGCTGGCGGCCGCCCGAAGGCTGAAGCTAGCGACCATCCGGTGTGCGCACGCCGAACCAGGAATCGCGCACCTGCTGATAGTGCACGTTGGGATCATAGGTGGTCACCCGCAGCTTCAGCGCGGCTACCGACAGGCGTCCGGTCGAAGACAGCAGCGAATAGGACGCCACCACGCGGTCGCGCTGCGCGGTCACCAGTGCGACGCGCGCGTTGACCAGTTCCTGCTGCGCGTTGAGGACATCGAGCGTGGTGCGCTGCCCCACCCGCGCCTCCTCGCGCACGCCATTGAGCGCGGTTTCGGCCGCGTTCACTTGTGCCTGGGTGGCGACAATCTGTGCCTTGGCGGCTTCGAGCTGGCCCCAGGACTGCACTACCGACTGCTGGACAACGTCGCGCTGGGTGTCGAGATCGATGCGCCGCTGTCCGAGTGTTTCCTTGGACTGGCGGATGGTCGCATACTCGGCACCACCCTGGTAGAGCGGAATGGAGACGGTGCCGAGCGCGGTGTAGGACAACGTCTTGACGATGGTCGGCGTCGGTTCGGCGTTGTAGTTCACGCCGCCGCTGACCGAGACGGTCGGATAAAGCGCGCCTTCGTTGATCTTGACCTGAAACTGGGCGACGTCGACGCCGAGCGCCGCTGCGGTCACATTGGGATTTTCGATCCGCCCCCGTTCGACCGCTTCCCCCAAGACGCGCGGCGAATAGCGATCCACGGGCGTGGCCGGCGTCAGCTTGCCGGCCTCGACTCCAACGTGCTGACGATAGGTCGCGCGCGCGGTCTTCACGTTCGATTCGGCGCCCAGCATGGCCGAGCGGCCGGCCGCGACGCGGGACTCCGCCTGCGCAACGTCGGTCTTCGTAACCTCGCCGACATTGAAGCGGTCGCGCGTCTGGCGGAGCTGTTCCTCAAGCACTTCGACGTTGCGGCGCTGCAAATCGAAAATCGCGGTGGTTTGCAACACGTTCATGTACGCGGTCGCGGCGTTGAGGAGCACGGTCTGCTCGGTAAGCCGCAGTGTTTCGCGCCCGGCCGCGACGTTACTTTCCGCCTGCCGCGTGCGATTCGCGTTCTGCATGCCGTTGTAGAGCGTCTGGGTCGCGGTCACGCCGAACGAATGCGGCGCGATGCTGTCCTGGCCCTGCGGGTAACCCGTCGTCAGGCCGGTCGTGGGGCTGACCTGCTTTGAGGTCTGGTCCTGAAATGTCGCGCCGCCGGTAATCGTTCCGGTGATGCGCGGCCGATAGCCTGAGAGCGCGATCGGCACGCTCTCATCGGCGGCGCGCAACGCGGCGCGCTGGGCATTGAGGCTCGGATTGTTCTGGTAGGATTGCGCCAGAGCGTTTTCGAGCATGTCCGCACGGGCGGAAGCTGGCGCCGCAAGGCCTCCGCAGACGGCGACGGCACAAAATGCGATCAACCGGATCGGCCGCCTGCACGTCATTCGCATCCCCATTTCCCGAAGCGTGCACGGAAGCCCGTGCGGGTGCTTCAGTTTCCGCCAACAGCCTTCAACGCGCGTGCCGCCGTGACGGCCGTGCAGTTATCACCGGATGCCGCCGCCGTTCGCACGGGCGACCGCATTTCCCCTGAATCTGTTGCAGCATATGCAACTTGTCGAACACTTGAAACCCCTGGCGCGGCGGTTAGCGGCAAAAATCGGCAGCTGGGGCGTCAAGGCAACACTGCGCGGATAAACACAAATCCGCGCGGGAGGTATCAGAACACGAACGCCGGAGGTCGGGCGAATCCGGGCAGCGGCGGCCCGGCGGCGTCGAAAACTACCCGCTCGCTGGTCTCGCCATGGACCACCCGCACCAGCGTGGCCTTGCCGACCGGTCCTTCGCCGCGGATGCAGATCAGCCGTCCGCCCTCCGCCAATTGCCGCATGAGTGCCTCGGGCACGGTCTCAACCCCGCCATTGACGAAGATCACGTCGTAGGGCGCGTTCTGCGGCCAGCCGGCCGCGAGCGGGCCCTGCACGATCGTCGCGTTGGCGACATCGAGGACCGCCAGCGCCTTGCGGGCATTTTCGGCGAGGCTTGGGTCCACTTCGAGCCCGACGACGGCGGCGGCGAGCCGCGCGAGCACCGCAGTGGAATAACCGCTGGCGCAGGCGACGTCGAGCACGCGGTCCGTGGCCCCGATCATTGCCGTCTGCACGAGCTTGGCGAACACCATCGGCTTCAACAGCCGCCGCTTGCTCGCGCCATCGACCACCGGGACGTCAAGGTCGGTATACGCGATCTGTTCGTAGCTCTTGGCCACAAAAATCTCGCGCGGCACCGCGAGCATGGCGGCAAGTATCGCCTGGTCCGTGACATCGTAGGTCCGCACCTGACCGTCCACCATCTGCCGGCGTGCCGTCGCAAAGTTGACCATCGGCGGTTCCTTCTCGCGGCCTTGCGCACGATCCGGCGAGGGGCAATCGGTTCACCGGATTTCTTATCGCGGGATCAAGCGCTACGACGCTAAACATGGCGCATCGTGGCGGCCAAATCCGAGATGCGCCCCCTTGTGCGATAGCGCTTCCGAAAACGCAAGATTGCGCACTCTTTGGCCCGACGCCTTGCGTTTTTGAGCCAAGTTGCCGGTCAGAAGGCCATCCTGTATAGCGAGCGCAAGTCTTCGGTGCCTATATATATCCATACTTTCGACAATGGCCACGTGGCGGAGTGGTTACGCAGCGGTCTGCAAAACCGTTTACCCCGGTTCAATTCCGGGCGTGGCCTCCACTTAATGCCCACCTGAATCCGATCGGATGTCCC